>DASPJL010000109.1:0-23589 GCA_035628645.1 Cytophagales bacterium
CAAAATTATTAAATCTGAAAAATTTAAGGCATACTTTGCTCTGGCTTGTGTTTGTTTCTTCTGGGGTACTACTTACCTCGCCCTTAGAATTGGCGTTGCTTATATCCCACCATTTTTATTCTCGGGAACGAGGCAGGTAATTGCCGGAATGATTTTAATAAGCTGGTTTCTTGTAAAGGGAAATCCATTTCCTCCCTTTAAAGAACTTTTGATCCATATAATATGCGGCACCTTGATGATTGCCGTGGGAAATGGTTTGGTTGCATGGGCTGAATTGTATGTATCCAGCGGACTTGCTGCTTTAATCTGTTCCTTAGTCCCTATATGGATCATCTTGATAAATGTAATTATCCGAAGTTCTGAAACTATAAACTTGAAAATAATAACAGGAAGTTTACTGGGTTTGTGCGGATTGGTGCTGATTTTTAATGATAATTTAAAAGACTTTGCCAATCCGAATTATCTATATGGAATTGTTGCAATAATCCTGGCCAATATTGGATGGGCGATAGGTACCATAATTAATAAGAGAAGTAAAAGTCAGGCAAACCCACTTTTTGCTGCCGGTTTACAGGTGTTTTCCGGTGGGTTAATTATGCTGATCGTAAGTTTTTTGATGGAAGACCTGAGTACAACTACATTAAATGTAGAAGGTATAGGTGCATTGATTTATCTTATTTTGTTTGGAACAGTGCTGGCTTTTGGAGCCTTTATTTACGCGCTTTCAAAATTACCGACAACCATAGTTTCTTTGTATGCTTATATTAACCCTTTGGTTGCAATAATATTGGGCTGGCTGATTTTAAACGAAAGGCTGAACCTTACCATATGGATCGCTTTTGCGATAACAATTTCCGGGGTATATCTTGTTAATAAAGGATTTGCTAAGAATAAGTAGATGCTTCAGAATAGTTAGGGGCATACTTGTTTAAAATAGTTGAAAGAATTTCTGTAGTGAGGGGTTTTGATATATATTCTTCTACCTCTATAAATTGCTTTGACCTTTCAACATCGAGTTTATATTTCGAAGAAGACAAGATGATGATCGTTACTTTTCTTCTGATAGCTGCTTTTAATCTTTTAAAATCTTCAAGAAATTCCCAACCATCCATTCCAGGCATATTGATGTCAAGAAAAATCAAATCCGGGAATTCTTTTTGCCCTTTTTTTGAAAGATAATTCAGGGCATCATCGGCATTGATGAAAGTCATTACTTCTTTTGCAATGTCTGTCATCTTTATCGTCTCCTCACATAGGAAATTGCTGATTTCATCATCATCAATTAAAAGTATGGATCTGAATTTTTTCATTGGATAACCAAAATAAAGAAAATTTTAATACGTGTCAATGGCTTATAACCCTTTGAAGAATAAATTATTATAAAAAAGTATATGGTAGCGTTTGCTTGATTCAATTTGTGCTGTTTAAAGCATAAAAGGTTTATCCATTCCTATCCCAGCTCTTTCTCCGACATTCTTTTATTCGGCTCTTTAAAGCCAACTTCCAGAAGATGCCTCTTCTCAGCGTGATGCTCAGGTTGGTAAAAAGATTATGAAACATAATGGACGATTCCCGCTCCGTTATTAGTTGACTTTTCGGAATAGGGAGATATTCAAAACCATATTTATGCGTAGCCCTGGTAGCGCATTTATTTCCATACAATATATCCTTTGTATCCGCTACGATTATGTATTTTAAAGGCTTTTGTACTTTAGGCATTTTGGCTGTCTTATCAAAGGTTGTACTATTAGAAGAAACTCGTTGGGAAAATGCAGGACATGCTAATAAAATCAAAAGATGGAAAAGTATAAAATAGAATGCCGGTTTCATTGCGTAAGATATCAGGTATCGGTATGGATGGAGGGTTTTAACCTTAAAGCTCGCTTTTTATTGTTTGTTTTAAATGGGATGATTGTTAGAATTCTACTAATATAAACATTTTGAATTAGGAATGTGCTATTTGTAGCGGCTTAAATTATATCTTATTTGTGAGAAGGGTACAATTAGCTTTCTTTTGAGGTTAATCAAATTATTATCTTTTAGACTGCTGTTATCATTGCTTCTTTTTGAATCTTTGCTACATGATGGATTCTCACTTATCTTTGAAAATCATTAATTAATTGATTCTGTTTTGAAATATTTAATATCATTTGCCTTAAGGAAAATTCCAAGAAAATACCTTCAATTAATTAGTCACTGGGGATTAAAAATAGTTGCTCTTTTTTATAAGGGAAATAATGTGGAATGTCCGATCAGCGGACAAACCTATCGGAAATTCTTACCCTATGGGAGAAAGGCCAGGGAAAATGCACTAAGTCCGGGGTCTCTTTCACTGGAAAGACATAGACTGATGTGGTTGTATCTGAAAAATAGAACTAATTTTTTTACGGCAAAACTAAAAGTACTTCACATAGCGCCAGAATACTGCTTTATTGATATTTTTAATAAAATGGAAAACCTGGATTATATCACTGCCGATCTTGAATCTCCATTGGCGCAGGTAAAAATGGACATCCATAAAATGCCTTTTAATGATAATGAATTTGACGTAGTTTTTTGTAATCATGTGATGGAACATGTGGAAGATGACCTTCAGTCTATGAGGGAAATCAGAAGGGTGTTAAAACCAGGAGGATGGGCAATTATTCAGTCTCCGATTGAAATGGACCGGACAGTTACTTTTGAAGACAAATCCTTAAAAACACCAAAAGACAGGGAAAAGGTATTCGGTCAGGATGACCATGTAAGGGCCTATGGAAGAGATTATGGACAACGGTTGGAATCAGCAGGTTTTACGGTGAAAGTAGACAAATACAACGAAGAACTGGATGAAGCTACAATAAATAGATATGCTTTGCCCAAGTATGAGGATATCTTTGTTTGTTATAAATAAAGGCATCAGGTATGAGGTATCAGGGTTGTCGGCGAGTATTTTTGAGTTTTTCTGCAAATAATTTTTATATTTCTTTGGTGATTATCATAATCAAATTAGATTTAACATTTAACATTTAACATTTAACATTTAACATTTAACATTTAACATTTAACATTTAACATTTAACATTTAACATTTAACATTTAACATTTTTTCTCCTTATGACTACTCAAACAACGCCATCTAAGATCGCTCTAAAATACGGTATTATTTTAGGAATAATCTTTATTATTTATGGTACTATACTTCAGTTGCTGGACCTTGATATGCAAACGGCAAATTATCTGGGATGGCTGAATTTTGTTGTATTGTTAATTGGAATAATCATGGCCATCAGAGAATATAAACAAGAAACTGGTGGATTTATGACCTTTGGGCAGGGATTGGGATTGGGTACCTTATTGTCCTTCGTTTCCGGAGCTATTTCTGCATTATTTACTTACTTTTACATCAAATTCATCGATGGCTCATTAATGGAAAAGATCAAGGAGGCTCAGCTTATCGAATTAGAGAAACAAGACTTAAGTGATGAACAAATGGAGCAAACCATGGAAATGATGGACAAATTCACCGGCGCTGGTGTAATAGCAATTTCCTCTGTTTTCATGTGTCTTTTATTAGGATTTATTTTTTCATTAATCGTTTCAGCAATTATGAAAAATGAACCGACAGAACGTAATATTTTAGATGTTGAATAAACTGGATATATCGGTGATCGTTCCTTGTAAAGACGAGGAAGAATCACTCCCTGAGCTTTTTGAATGGATAAGCCGTGTAATGCAGGAACACGGCTTTTCTTATGAAGTAATAGTGATAGATGACGGCAGTACGGACGGATCATGGGAAGTAGTAAAAAATTATCAGGAGAAAAAAGAGAATTTCAAAGGAATTCAATTTAACCGTAATTATGGCAAGTCTGCTGCTTTAAATGAAGGCTTTAAGGCTTCTTCAGGAGAGGTCGTCATTACCATGGATGCGGATATGCAGGATAGTCCGGATGAAATCCCTGATCTGTACAAGATGATTAAAAAGGACGGGTATGACATTGTATCAGGGTGGAAAAAGGTAAGGCACGATCCTATAACCAAAACTATTCCCACGAAGATTTACAATTTCTTTACCCGTTGGGTATCAGGGATAAAGCTACATGATTTTAATTGCGGACTTAAAGCCTATAAATCCAAAGTGGTAAAGAGTGTCGAGATTTACGGCGAGATGCACCGCTACATTCCATTTATTGCAAAGTGGCATGGTTTCAGGAAAATAGGGGAGAAGGTAGTAGAGCACCGGCCAAGAAAATATGGCGTTACGAAGTTCGGATTGGAACGATTTGTAAATGGTTTTCTGGATTTGTTATCCATTTCTTTTGTTTCCAAGTTTGGAAAAAGGCCCATGCATTTTTTTGGCACTTTGGGCACACTTTCCTTTTTGTTAGGAGCCGGAATTGTGGTAGGCTTAATTGCACAAAAACTTTATATTAATTTTCAGGGCTTTAAGGCACCCAATGTGACTGAGCAATGGGTATTCTTTGTAGCTCTAGTGGCAATGGTTGTGGGCGTTCAATTGTTTACTGCAGGGTTTCTGGGCGAATTGGTAACGATGAATTCCGACAAGAAAAACGAATACCTGATCTCTGATAAAATAGGATTGTAAGTGAATCTGGAAAATTTAAAGTTCTCTATAATAATTCCTGTTTTTAATAGAGCAGAAGAGCTGAAAGAACTTTTGGAAAGCCTCGCTTCTCAGACGTATAAAAGCTTTGAAGTAATTGTAGTGGAAGACGGCTCAGAGATTGAAAGTGAAGAGGTGGTTAAAAGTTTTGAAGGAAAGCTCACACACTTTTATTTTAAAAAACCTAATTCAGGTCCCGGTTTAAGCAGAAACTTTGGCGTAGAACATTCAAACACCGATTATTTTATTTTTTTTGATTCGGATTGTGTTATTCCTCCTGAATATTTATCCAACGTTGTCGATTTTCTGAAAAATCATCCTGCTGATTCTTTTGGCGGCCCGGATCGTTTCCATGAAAATTTCACGCCGGTTCAAAAAGCCATAGGATATGCCATGTCCTCTTTCCTGACAACAGGAGGCATAAGAGGCGGAAATAAAAGCATGGAAAAATTCCATCCCAGGAGTTTTAATATGGGATTCACAAGAGAAGTTTATAATAAAACAAAAGGATTTTCTTCAATCAGGTTTGGTGAAGATATTGATTTAAGCATCAGGATTGAACAGGCCGGATTTGATTCTTCCCTGATACCCAATGCTTATGTATTTCATAAAAGAAGGACTGATTTTAGGAAGTTTTTCAAGCAAGTTTTTAATTCAGGAATTGCCAGGATCAATCTTTACAAGAGGCATTCCCATAGTTTGAAGCTGGTACATTTTTTACCGTCACTTTTTGTTATTTATACCGTGCTGGCTGTTTTATTAAGTTTAATTACTTTTAACCTCATTCCATTAATTCCTTTTATTGTTTATTCCATATTAATTTGTATAGCGGCCGCTTTTGAATTCAAAGAATTAAAACTTATCTGGCTTTCCCTATTGGCAAGTTATGTACAACTGTTTGGCTATGGCACGGGGTTCCTTCTTGGAGTATGGAACAGATTGATTTTGAGAAAAGGCGAGTTTGAAGCGTTTAAGAGAAATTTTTATAAGTAACAGATCAGTTATAAAATTTCCTTCTTACTGATTTAATTAATAGAACTATTTTTTTACCACGCCTTCTTGCATCAAAAGACAGATGAATATTGACAATAATTAGGGATTTATTTTTTCCTGTTTTTCATAAAAAAGTAATTTCATTTAGATAAATTTATTGGAGATTTCCAAGCCCTCTTAATGATCATTCAATCCACCTATTTAATTTATTTTTTATGAAGAAACTCTTACTCCTTTGCTTTTTATGTTTCATTTTTTTGGGGAACAATACTTTCTCTCAAACTATGGAAACAGCTCCATATTACGACATGACCAGTTGGAATTCATCTCCTTATCAGTCATTTAAAATTACTGGCGGAACTGCAAATCCTTACTATGATATGACCTTCCGGTTGTTGTATCCCAAAACCTATGACCCAAGCCTGGTGAGTACTGAAAAGTATCCATTAATTCTGATGCTTCATGGAGCAGGAGAGTCTGCATTGGGAAATAACGACTTCGGAAATTATCCCGTCGGAGATCCAAGGAGATTTAATAATGACCATCAACTGCTTCATCAGGGACCTCAATATCTTTCAGCAGTAAATAACGGAAAATGGCCAGGTTTTGTGTTGTTTCCTCAAAATCCGAACGGCTTCTGGACAGGACAAGCCTGGCTTTTGAATGAAGTAAATGAAATGCTCCAGGTGCTGATCCAAACACAAAAAGTAGATCCCAACAAAATATATATTTGCGGATTATCCTCAGGGGCACATGGCGTTTGGGATGGAATAGCAAGGTTTACCAATTTATTTGCCGCAGCGCTTCCTTTCTCAGGAATAGGGCTGCCAAACTATGACAATACTACTCGTGTTGCCCATCTTCCTATTTGGTATTTTCAGGGAGGAAGGGACACATCTCCGTCTCAATACACTGCTGACCAAACAATAAACCAATTAAGAAACGTAGGTGGAACTCCAAAATATACTGTTTATCCGACCCTTGGTCATGGCACCTGGAATGCGGCTATTGCTGAGCCTGACTTTTTCCCTTTTATGCAAAGATATTCGAAGCTTAGCATTCATGTTTATTATGGAAAAACCGAATTCGAGCCGGACGAAACCATTAATGTAAAACTGGGAATTTCTCCCGGATTTTCCGGATATGAGTGGAAAAAAGACAATTTGGCCTTTCCGGGCGCTTCTAATGAAATAATCGTAAGCTCTGCGGGAAGTTATCAGGTAAGGTTCCGGAGAGGTTCGGAATGGACGGCCTGGTCTGATCCCGTTGTTATTAAACGTATCGGGGATTTTCCTCCTACGATAGTGACGCATCCGCTAAATGTCACTGTTTCGCAGGGAAATGTTGCAGCTTTTTCTGTTACAGTTAATGGTACACCTCCTTTTACTTATCAATGGCAAAAGAATGGAGTGAATATAAGCGGAGCCAATTCCGACTCTTATTCCATAGCCAATGCGCAACCTTCGAATAATGGTTTATACAGAGTAATTGTGACAAATGCATTTGGAAACATTACCAGTAATACAGCACAATTAACGGTAAATCCTCCGAATACAATACCTGTTGCCTCTATTACAACTCCGCCGGCAGGGAGCTTTTACAGAGGAGGTGAAACCATTTTGTTTTCAGGAGAAGGCACAGACGTTGAAGATGGCACTTTACCAGCTAGTGCTTTTGCCTGGAAGGTAGACTTCTATAAAGATGGGGTAAGTTCTGCTGGGCCTTCTGTTCCTTCTGGCGTGAAGAGCGGTTCATTTGTCATCCCTTCTGTAGGAGAAACTTCAGCCAATGTCTTTTACAGAATCTCATTAACAGTAACCGATGCCCAAAATGCAAAACATACGGCTACAAGAGATCTAGATCCTCGTAAAACAACAATCAGTCTGACCACACAACCGACAGGTTTACAACTAAACCTTGATAATTCAGCAGTTGCAACACCTTACGCTGTTTCAGGAGTGGAAGGAATTCAAAGAACGCTAGGAATAATTTCTCCTCAAACCATAAGCGGACAGAAATATGTTTTTTCTCATTGGCAGCATGGAGGAAATGCTACCCAAACCATTTCTACTCCGATAGATGACATAACCTATACTGCGATTTTTGAAGAAGACAATACGCCGGCAGAAAATGGACTGAACTATGCTTATTACGAGGGCACCTGGACAAGGCTTCCTGATTTTGATAACCTTACTGCAATTGAAACAGGAACAGTATCCAACATCGATCTTTCGCCCCGCAACCGAGACAATCTGTTTGGATTTGTCTTTACCGGTTACCTGGATATTCCTATTACTGGTCAGTATACATTATACCTAAGATCTGACGACGGATCCAAATTATTTATAGACAATGCACAGGTAATTGACCTTGACGGTAATCATTCGGCCTGGGAACGTTCAGCCAGTTTAAATTTGTCAGAGGGAAAACATGCGATCAGGGTAATTTATTTTGACAAGGAATATGATCAAATACTTTCTTTAAGTTGGGCAAGATCAGGCGTGCCAAAGCAACTTATTCCCAACTCGGCTTTCTTCCTTGAAAATGTTGTAGTAAATACCCCTCCGTCTATTACAACTCAACCCCAGGCTATTTCATTAAATATTGGCCAAACTGCTAATTTTTCTGTATCAGCAACAGGTTCTGCGCCATTAAGTTATCAGTGGCAGAAAAATGGAGTGAACATATCCGGCGCAACTTCCAATACTTATTCTATATCCAATGTCCAGACTTCCCATGCCGGAACTTATAGGGCAGTCGTTTCAAACGATTATGGCGATGTGACCACCAACGGCGCAGCATTAACCGTAAATACACCTCCAACGCTTCCAACCATTGATACTCAACCTTCGCCTGTTACCGTAAATGTCGGTGGAATAGCTTCTTTTTCAGTAGAAGCTTCGGGAACAGCTCCATTAGCTTATCAATGGCAGAAAAATGGTGTGAATATTCCAGGCGCTGCTTCCATGGATTATTCCATAAATAATGTTCAAGCTTCAAATGCAGGAATGTACCGCGTAGTAGTTTCAAATTCCGGCGGTAGTGTTACAAGTAATGCTGTTCAGCTTACTGTCAGTTCTCCTCCAGTCATAGCAGATCAACCTTCTGATATAACTGTATCAGTGGGTCAGATGGCCACTTTCTCTGTAACGGCAAATGGTTCAAATCCTTTATCTTACCAATGGAAGAAACATGGAACCAATATCTCCGGCGCCAATTCGAGTTCTTATTCAATTCCGAATGCTCAATTATCTGATGCTGGAACGTATAGTGTATTTATTTCCAATTCATTAGGTAATACTACAAGTATCCCGGCACAACTCACTGTCAACGAAACGCCTGAGAATGGCCTCAACTATTCTTATTACGAAGGCACCTGGACAAGATTGCCTGATTTTAATGCGCTTACACCAGTAGAATCAGGCACAGTGCAGAACATTGATCTTTCACCTCGCAACCAGGATAATCTTTTTGGTTTTGTATTTACAGGATTCCTGGATATTCCAGTATCTGCTCAATACACATTGTACTTAAGATCAGATGACGGGTCCAAATTGTTTGTCGATAATGTCCAGGTGATTGACCTTGATGGTAACCATGCTGCCTGGGAAAGGTCTGTTAATCTGAGTTTGTCACAGGGAAAACATGCAATCCGGGTCATTTATTTTGATAGGGAATATGATCAAATACTTTCTTTGAGCTGGGCCAGGTCTGGTGTTCCAAAGCAGCTAATCCCAAGTTCAGCATTCTATCTTGAAAATAACGCAGCTTTACGAATAGCGCCTTTGGTTGACTTCGAAAATGAACTCGAGAAAATAACCATTCATCCCAATCCATCCTCAGATCAAATTACTGTAGGACTAAACTCCCCGATAAATGAATGGGTGAAAGTGTCCCTTATTAATCAACTAGGAAAAGTCGTCAAAACAAAAGTTATGATCACCGATCAGGATGGCGCAAATTCAGTAGTAATGAATGTGAGTGATCTAATTTATGGTGCTTATAACCTGAAAGTCCAAAAGGGCAATTCAGTACATTACAATCATCTGATAATTGGAAAATAACAGGACGATATTCCTTTTATAAAAAAGAGGATATCCAAAAAGTCTTCCCGGATTTATTTCGGCATCTTTATTTAGGGTGCTGGAATAAATTCAGCAAGACGAAAAAATATACTTTTGGGTCATCTTCTTTTGTTTTGCGCTGAATGTTAGTTGTCCAGACAAATCTATAAGAATTATCCTTTAAATCTTGTCACCTTTCCTTTGTTGTCCCAATGGCTTTTTTCGATGGATTTACCATCGGATGTTCTTATAATTTTTCGTACAAAAAGATCTCCCTTTATTGAGCCGTCTTCCGTTCTTTTTCCTATATATAAAGTAACAGGCTCGCCATATTCATTGGTTACAAAAGTGATGTCATTCCCTTTAAAAACACCGTCAATCCTCTGAGAAGCGGGATAAATTTTATTGAGCTTCTTGATAAGAACTTCGCCCAGACCACTCATTTTAATCTTCTCTATATTCTTGCTCATCATTTCATTGTCCTAATCCTAAATGATTTCACGAAGTGCAATTCCCATTGTTTAAAAAGAATTAGTTGAACACCTTCTGTTTTGACGATCATCTTTTTTGACCTTTCTAAGATAAATACCCGTATGAAATAGGTATAATTAAATCAAACAGCTATGACTACTCAAAATGAAAACAACAAGCCGTCGACGGAACCCGAGTCTTTACAAGGAGCAAATGATCAAAAAGATATAAAAAACAGGGAGGAATATAAAGATACTCCGGAATCAGGCTGGGAGACAGGGCAGGGGATAAGCAATGCCCAGTTTGTTAAAAAAGAGGATGAAGGTCTCAATGAAACAGAAAGAGGTCCTTCGGATGCTGGAATTGGAATGACGGAGATTAAACAAAAACAAAAAGAAGGAGAATTGAAAAATGAACCTTTCGGTGGAATAAAAGGAACAGGCGGAAGCGAAGCCGGAACCTAACTTATCGGTTGTTTTTAAAGAAAGCGGATGTCCAAAAAAGCATACTTGGACATCCTCTTTTATTTTGAATAAACACTTTTTCACCTATCCCGTTTATTCAAGAATTTGCTATAAAATTTAAAAATAATATTTTATAATCATTAATAAGATGGGGAAAAGCGCTCTTTTGCTTCTGATTTTTTTGATTGGGGTAGTGGTTCTAATATTTTTTGGAATTAACTGGTACAAGGAGCAAAAAAAAGATCCTTATACAACCTTTATAAAACCACGTGTAGAACTTGCTAATTTTCAGATTAAGACGATGACCAGGCAGAAGACTGAAATGAACATGAATATGCTCATTGACAATCCCTCTCCGATCGGTTTTAAGATAAATAATTTAAAATATAAGATTTACATCGTCGATACGGAGGTCATGAAATCCACCTACTCTAAAGCAATTAAATTGGAAGGAAACGATAGTAGCCTGATCTCATTACCTGTTACAGTCTATAATGAAAAGCTGATCAGAAAATTAGAAGAACTGGAAAATAAAAACCTGGATAGTGTAAACTATAAAATCAAGGGTCAATTTTTTACCAATATCCCTTTTTTAAAAGGTGAACCTATAGATTTTGAGATGGAGAAACGTTTGCCACTTTATAAGATTCCAAAAGCGAAATTTGAAAAGCTTAAGATTGAAAAGCTAGGTTTGAACAACACAAAAGTCATAATCCAAACCAAAATTGAGAACCCGAATGTTTTTCCCTTCAAGTTTAAGGAAACGATTTTTAAAGTTAATATTGATAAGGATGAGTTAATGAAAGGAAACATAGATACAGTAGTAAATATTCCCGCAAAAGGTAAAGTGGATTTGAACCTGCCAGCGGAAATTAGCATAAAAGAAGTAGGTGAAACGGCTTTTGAAATGCTTTTAAAACCGGGAGATGTTGATTATTCTTTTTATTTGGAAACCAAACTGGTTTCCGAGGACAATTCCTTAAAAAACAGTTTGATAACAATGGAAGGACAAGGGAAACTTCAAGATTTAACAAAACAGAATAAATAGTATATTTGATATCCTCTCTTAGTCATAAGTAACTAGAACACGCGGTATATGAATTTAACCGAAAAAAAGTTTACGATTAAATACTTTAAACCATTTGCTTCTTTTTTATTAGAAAATATTGAAGAAGTCGTAGATGAATATGTAAGACTTGCCGAAGAAATAAACCCAGTTTGGATCACCTGGTTTCCTGACAAAGATGTCTTCAGGACATTTTCTAAAAAGAACCTGGTACTTTTTTTTCAAAGTGTGATGGATGACACGGTTTTAGAATATTCTAAAAGTTTAATAAGCCAGTGGAAGAAAAATCAAATTCCTGAGATCAACAGCTTTAAACTCACCAGTTCAGATATAATAAAAGCATATACTTTAAGAAAGCTTGTTAATTTTTCCTTAATTGACAAATACACCCGGGATTTGGGTGTCATAAAGAAACTTCACACAGAATTAGAACATTTGTATGGCATTATAACAGAAATGACGATAGATGTTTATTTGGATATTTATCAGGGAGAGCTTCAATCGGCAAATGAGGAATTAAGGGCCAGTGAAGAGGAATTGCAAACTACCAATGAAGAAATCAGTAAAAACCAGCACGAGCTTCAGGTAATAAATGAAGAACTCAGAGAAAACCAGGAAGAACTACAAACCTTAAATGAGGAACTTAGAGAGCAGATCGAGCAGAGGATAGAGATAGAAGATGCACTGAAAGAAAGCCAGTTAAAGTTTAAGAGTACAGCTGAAAGCCTGGAAGAAGCACAGGCCATATCTCATGTGGGAAGTTGGGAATTTGACCTAAAGTCTGAGAAAATAGAATGGTCTGCCGAATTGTATAGGATTTTCGGGTATACGCCCGAAGAAATCCAAATAGATTATCCTACTTATTTAAGGCATATTCATCCAAGCTTTGTAGAGCAACTTACTTCAACGATTCAAAATACTACGAAAACACTTATACCTTATTCCATTGAACATAAGATAATTACAAAGGATGGCGAGGAAAAATGGGTTCTAGGTCAGGGGAAAGTCATAGTTTCAGAGGAGGGTGAGGCGCTTAGGCTTAAAGGAGTAGCCAGTGATATTACTGTAAGAAAAACGGCTGAAATGGAAGTAGCGGAAAAAAACCAGGAAATGGGGCAACTTCTTGAGGAATTAAAGAGCGCGGAAGAATATCTGATAAAGGTAAATGACGAGTTGGAAGAACGGGTAAAAGAAAGAACCGAGGAATTAGAGATCGTAAATGATATAGGGAAATCCATTTCATCTGAACTGGATTTAAATAAAGTTGTGCAAAAAGTAACCGACGTTACCACAAAATTGACTGGAGCAGAATTCGGCGCTTTTTTCTATAATGTAAAAAATGACAAAGATGAAACTTTAACCCTCTATACTATTTCAGGCGTTGACAGGGAAAAATTTTCTAAGTTTCCAATGCCCAGAAATACAGAAGTTTTTGCACCAACGTTTTATGGAGAAGGCATTCTAAGGGTAGATGATATTACGAAGGATCCCAGATATGGGAAGAATCGACCTTATAATGGGATGCCTGAAGGTCATCTTCCTGTCAAAAGTTATTTATCAGTCCCTGTTATTTCAAGAAATGGAGAGGTGCTCGGAGGACTTTTTTATGGACATTCTAAAGCAGGAATATTTCAGGGAAAAGCAGAAAATATAGTCGAGGGGTTAGCCTCCCAGGCAGCTATCGCCATCGACAATGCCAGTTTATTTAAATCTGCCCGTTCCAACGAGCAACGGTTCCGAAGAGTGCTGGAAAGTATGCCCGCTATTGCTTGGACTGCTTCCCCTGAAGGAGAAATGGACTACTTCAATGAACAATTCTATAGGTATACCGGTAAAACTTTTGAAGAATCTGAGGGCTGGAAGTGGGTGGATGTAATTCATCCGGAAGATAAGGATGATGTGATAGAAAAATGGGAAAACAGCATTAGCAAAGGCGAAGACTTTGAAACAGAATACAGGAAAAAAGGTGACCAAGGCTACAAGTGGCATTTGCTGAGAGCTGTACCATTGAAAGACGACAACAATAAGATAATTAAATGGTTTGGGACTTGCATGGATATAGAGGAACAAAAGGAAACAACTAACAAGTTAACCGAAACCAACAAAGAGCTAATAAAGATTAATGAGTTTCTTGACACCTTCGTTTACATAGCAGCCCATGATCTCAGGTCTCCGCTTTCCAATTTAAAAATGATCCTCGACTTACTTCAAAAGACAGAGGATCCTTTAAGAAAACAAGAATTTCTAAATGCTTTAAATACGTCAGTAAACAAACTTGATCAAACAGTAAATGGTTTGGTAAAAATCATAGAAATTCAAAGTACGGACACGTCGATGGTTAAGCTTATCGGCTTTACTGAGATTTATAATAATGTAAAAGAAGATTATACCAGAGAAATAAAGGAGAAAAATCTAACGCTTTCAGAGGACTTTTCCGATAAACCTAAGATCAGATATATTGAAGCATATCTTGTAAGCATTATTAAAAATATCATAGGAAATGCCATAAAATATTGTTCGCCCAACCGGTTACCAGTTATAAATATTACAACACAAAAACAGGGGGAATTTATACTGTTGAAAATTTCGGATAACGGTGTTGGCATGGACTTAAACAGGTATGGAAAGAACATCTTCAAACCTTTTACCCGTTTCTCAAAAATCGCTGATGGTAAAGGACTTGGCTTATACCTGGTAAAAAACATGGTCGAAAAAAATGGTGGAAAAATAACCGTAGAAAGTCAACTGGATGTTGGAACCACCTTTAATATTTACCTAAAGGAATATTAGAAATATCGTGTTTTCAATTTAAACCTTAAAAAGCTACTTTATGAACAGATAACTAATTCATTAAATATAATTTATGTAACAAAAGCCCACCTTTAAGAACCCATACTTTTTAGCCGGACCTCATCTTTGCAATTCCCCATTGTTGTTAGAGGAGACCAGCTAATGAAAATCATACTATCGGTTTATCTTTTTTTTGTAGTGCAAGTTATAAACGCACAAGTCATTCCATTATCTCAAAGGGTAGATTGGAGTAATCCGGGATACCAGGGAAGTCTTCCCAATCCTTCATTAATTGCAGATGTACGAGACTTTGGGGCAATGGGTGATGGCGCTGCCAATGACTATCCAGCCATATTGAATGCGATTAAATCATTTAACGGGAATCCCGGTGTAGTTTTCTTTCCCGAAGGAACGTACCTCATTACCTCAACTTTGGCTCTTCCTGAAGGTGTTATTTTAAGAGGGGAATCTTCAACAAAAACAACGTTAAAGTTTAGCCTTTCAAGCTCAGGCTATGATTGTATCCTGATTGCAAAAAATCAAACCACCACTTTTATCCCCATATCCGGTGATATTTCAAAAACGTCTTCTGTGGTTACCATAAATGATCCCTCCTTATTTTCTATTGGTGATTATGCAGAAATAAGACAACAAAATGGTTCCTGGGATATTGATCCTAAAACCTATGCGACCTATTGCGTAGGGCAAGTGGTGAAGATTATCGGAATTGAAGGCAATAACCTCATTTTTGAAAAGCCATTGAGGATCAGTTATGATTCATCCTTGAATCCTGAGATAAGGAAGATTGAGCCTGTAAAGAACGTCGGGGTAGAATATTTGAAAATAATAAGGGAAAATGATCCAAACTCAAGTGCAGGGGCAGGTTACAATATCTCTTTTAAATATGCTGCAAATTGTTGGGTAAAAAGCCTAGAAAGCGCTAAAAGTATCGGGGCACATATTCTCGCTGACGTAAGCACGCACATTGAAATTACCGGATGTTATATTCATGACGCTTTTACTTACGACGGGGCTGCCACAAGAGGATACGGAATTACACTTATTCAACATACAGGAGAATGTCTGATCGAGAATAATATTTTTCGTCATTTAAGGCATGCCATGATGGTAAAGCAAGGCGCCAATGGGAATGTCTTCGGCTATAATTATTCAATAGAACCTTTCCGAAGTGAGATGTATAGTGATTATGGCGGTGATATTTCTTTGCATGGTCACTATGCTTTTGCCAATTTATTTGAAGGGAATATTGTTCAGAATATACACATCGATCAAACGGGCGGTCCTTCCGGGCCTTTTAATACTTTTTTCAGAAACAGGGCCGAATTATATGGAATTTGGATGACTTCAGGTTCAGTACAATCCGATATGCAAAACTTTGTTGGAAATGAAGTCACAAAAGTTAAAAGATGCGCCCTTGATTATTTTGGAACCTGCTACATTTATGAAGGCAATTATGAAAAAGCCGGTTCGGGGCATTTCGAATATGGGAACAATATAAAATACAGTTCAACAGAAGGAACGATAGAACCCTCCGGAACTTCAGGACTGGAGGACAAATCTTATTATAAATCGACCGTTGAATTTTTTAGTGTGAGTGAAAACTCAACCATTGGCGCACCTTCCACTTTAGGTTCCGGAACCAACGATGCTCAAGACAGGTTTTACTCCGAACCTGTAAAAACCTTTCCATCCACCTCAGAATCATTGCCAGTTGATCTGCTTAGCTTTGAAGCTACAGTTATTGATAATGATGTTCGGTTGAAATGGATTACTACCAAAGAAGTACAAAATGATTATTTCACGATTGAAAAATCATTTGATGGTATAAATTTTCATCCTATTAAAACAATATCCGGTGCTGGAGATGCCCATAGCAAGAATTATTATGAAACAATAGATGAAAATCCTTTTTCCGGAAAATCATACTATCGGTTGAAGCAAACTGATATTAACGGAGGCTTTAGTTTTTCCAACATGGTTTCCATTTCATTTTATAATAGAATTAAGGACTTTATTGTCTTTCCAAATCCCTCCGTAGATCATACGCTCAATTTGAAACTTTCAGGATTTAATGAGGAAGAAGAGGTAATGGTCGAAATTTTAACCATTCAGGGAATAAGTTTATTTTCAGATAAGATTAGACTAAGAAGGACAGAACAGAGCCAGGTTAAAATTGAGTTAAAAAAGGCTTTCCCAGCAGGAATTTATTATGTTGTTATCAGAAGTGAGCATCTAAAATTGAGTAAATTATTTATCGTAAAAAAATAAAGCATTTTTTGGCCGAATAACTATACTTGAGGTGTTTAATAAAAAAACTTATTTTTATCAAACACCTAACCTAAATCGTCCCTCAAATGCGTGTAAACAGAAAAAATTTTTCCCTGATTATTGTTTTATTTTTACTTTCTTCCTTCACTTTATTAAGCCAGTCCTCAGATAAAAAGTATGTGATCATTGGCTATCTGGCTGGAACCGACTGGGCTAAACATGAAGTAGATGTTTCCAAGCTTACCCATATAAACTATGCCTTTGCTGTTCCGGCTGCTGACGGGAGGCTGGAAAAAATATCTCCAAAAGATTCATTGAACCTTATTCACCTGAACAGTCTTAAGAAAGACAACAAAGACTTAAAAATATTGATCTCCATAGGTGGGTGGGGAGGCTCAAATTACTTTTCAGATGCCGCTTTAACCGAAGCTTCCAGGGAAATATTTGCGACCAGTTCTATTGAGTTTATGAAGCAATTTAATTTGGACGGAGTGGATATAGACTGGGAATATCCCGACCAGGCGGGAAATAATAATATTTTCAGACCGGAGGATAAAAAAAACTTTACCCTATTATTAAAAATTCTAAGAGAAAAACTGGATGAACAAGCTGCTAAAGAGGGTAGAGGAGAAGATCAAAAATTTCTGTTAACAATTGCTACAGGAGTTGATACCGCATTTATTAATCATACCGAATTAGGAGAGGCACAAAAGTACCTGGACTATGTGAATATAATGACTTATGATATTTATCACGGAAATGATAAGAACACAGGACATCATTCCAATCTGTATCAATCCTTAAAAGGAAACCAATCACGAAACAGTACTTTTGACGCTGTTAAAGCGCATATAAAAGAAGGTATTCCTGCTGAAAAAATTGTTGTGGGCATACCATTTTACGGAAGAGGCTGGTCTGATGTAAACAATAAGAATAATGGATTATACGAACCTTCAAAAGGGAAACACTTTTCTGTAGGATATGAAAAGTTGATGGCAGACTATATCAATAAAAATGGCTTTGTCAGGTATTGGGATGAAGAGGCGAAGGTTCCATATTTATGGAATGCCAAAACAAAGACCTTTATAAGCTATAACGATGAAGAATCTTTAAAATATAAAACGGATTTTGTAAAGCAACAAGGGCTTGCAGGAATCATGTTTTGGGAATACAGCCATGATATGAAAGATGGAAAGCTGTTAAACACACTCTATAATGGTTTGAAATAAACTTAAAAAGAACGAAGGTCAAGGTTAACTTCATTGATCAGATCCTGAAGATAGTTTTGACCTTCACTCCATGAGCCAAGATTAGAGTCGGAATTAATGTGACCTTTTGAACCTACATTTATAAATTTGCTTCCCCAACTATCTGCAAAAAAAGAACATCTTTCAATTGAAATGTACGGGTCGTTGGTGCTTCCAACAACGATGCTTTTAAAGGGAAGCTTGTAAAGTGGTATAGGGGAAAACCCTTTTGCTTCTTTCGGAAAGTCTTCCTTTTCCGAATCGGGAGGTGCAACCAATAAAGCCCCTTTGATTGGTTTACTGCTTTTCATGGCCCAATGAACCAACGCAAGACAAGCCAGGCTATGCGCTACTATAATTACATTTTTATCCTTTTCAATCACTTCTTCGATTCGACTTATCCAGTCTGAACATATGGGTGCATCCCAACTATTTTGTTCAATTCTTTTAAATTCAGGATTGTCTTTTTCCCATAATGTCTGCCAGTGAATGGGCCCTGAACTTCCAAGTCCTGGAGCCACCAAAATTTCAAAGTCAATTTTATAATTACTCATGCGCGTTTTAGGAAAACGGAAGAAATTAATTCAAACGTTATTATTTCTCTGTGAAAGATATTCAAGCGGAGGGTATTTTAAAAGCCGGACCCGTATTATCCTTAAAAGAAAATGTGCCAGACAGAAAAACTGACTGGCACATTTAATAAAGTTCTATTTGATTACCCCTTTAAATTTTGGGCATCTATTCTATCTTGTCTTTTAATCGCTTCCTGGGTAGCTTCCATTTCTTCCATATTCTGCCTCAATTCCTCTTCCTGTGCTTTGAGCTGTTCTGTCTGGGATTTAAATTGTTCAAGAAGAACCTGGGTTCTTTCATTGTTTTTTACAGCGCCGAGGGTTGATGCAGTGATTTCACCTACTCTTTCCATAAATTCAACTTGATATTGCTCAAACACCTCAAAACCAGCAATTTCAATCACGGCTTCTACTTTGCCGTTGTATTTCATGGGAACAACCAATAAACAAGTGGGAGTTTCATCGCCTAAACCGGAAGTAATATGCGTGTATCCCTGAGGAATTTCTGTAAGCATAGCAGTCGTTTGCTCAAGGTATGTCTGTCCTATAAGCCCTTGTCCAATCTCAACTCTTTTCTCTATATGCTTCTTTTTGTCAAAAGCGTAACAGGATACCAATTCCAGATAAGACCTTTCCTCTTCGTCCTCTCGCAATACAAAAAAGCCGCCCTGCTGCCCGCCCAGGTATTTTACTAAAAAAACAGTTACCTCATAACATAACTCCTGTAAATTGTGCTGATGATTTCTTATTACCTCAGAAAATTTAGCAAGGCCACCGGTTGTCCAATTTCTTCTTTCATCATCCTCCTTCAACATCTTCATTTTTTCCCGCATTTGTATCAATTCGCCGGTTAAGTTTGTTTTATTAAACTCACGGTTTTTTTCATTAATCTGCTCCCACTGTACCTCGAAATTTCCTTGTGAGATCTGGTTAATGAATTTTGCGGCATTCTTATAGTTTCGAATTGAATTATCTATCAATTCTTTTTCGTTTGTAATTTCGATACGAGTTCCTGGATTAAATAAATATTCTCTGTTGTTTTTCTCTAATTCAAGAAAAAGTTTCCTTCGCACTTTTTTATCTTTTCTTATTATAAAGACCATAAAAAGAAGTGTAGGAAGCCCTATAATGATCAAAATTATTTGAACGTAGATTATCCTTAAATTGGCAGCTTTATATTCTGCAACCGCCTCATTGTATAATTGATCTTCAAACTGATGAATTATAGTCGCATTTTTAGAATATACCTCCCAGAGAAATCGTCCTTTATCTTCTTTTAAGAGCATTTTAAATTCTTCCATTTTATCTACCCTGGCCAGCTCCAATAATTCATACTCATTCTCTATAAAATTACCTACGCCTATCTTTATTTCCTGGAGCAATTCAGGTTTTTCAAAACCTTGATCTTTAAGGACGTTTGTTAAATCCCTTAAAATTCGGTCAAACTTTGGTATGGCTTCCTTAAAAGGAATTAACATACCCTCATCTTTATTGATGGCAAAACCTCTTACACCCACATCCAGGTTTTTAACCACTTCCATCCATATAAGATCAACCAGCGCCTTTGCTTTTTCTGTCTGAAACTGAACCTGAGTTGTCCTTTCCAAAACAGTGTTATTGTATACAATAATGGCTGTATTCGCTATAATAAGGGTAAATACAAGGAATGCAGAAAAAATTATTGCATTACTTTTAATAAATTTTTTAAGTTTCATATTCAAAATAACCTTCAAAAGGACTATAAAGCGTTAAAATTAAATCAAATTCCACAACGGAAAGTTTTGAAAAGGAATAAAAGCCTTCCTTGTAAGATTTAAAACGAATTGGAGGACAACAAATAAAAATGCAAGATTGCTACGCCGCTGCTGATTGTATGATCTCACTAATAAAGGCAGTTGAGAACGGGAAAAACGCTGTTGCAATCTTTATACAAAATGAAAAGGACGTGTAATAAAGGAAATTTAAAATTCACTTTAATTAGTAAAATCCTAAAAATTGCTATTTTTTTACAAAAACAGCACCCTATGCTGGTTGGAAAAGGGTGCTGTCAAATAATTGGTAATGGGCCGGTGTTGTTATAATTCTCTATTAAATATTTAATCATCTGTTAACAAGACTTGCTCCTTTTCCCTAAGATCTTCTTTTTTCTCGTAAACGATTTTCTTACCTCTTGTACCTCTTAACCTTTCAAAAAAACTCTCCCGGTCTTTTATGGATACGAAATCTTCAACATAAGCTTTTTCATAATCTATATTAATATCAGGTCGGGACATTTTTAGTAAGGTATCTGCTACGTAAGGAATATATGCCACAGGGATATCTTTCTTTTTAGCAAAGCCATAGAGGAAGGCGCCTTGATAGGGATCTGTTGCAAGGGCTATTTTCTTAAATCCATGCTTCCGCGCCAGTTGATAAGAATAATATAGGTTCTCAGTACTGTGCTCTGCGCGTGTTTCCATGTATATATTTTCCGGGGGAATTCCCAGTTTCTCTCCATACATTGCCATTATCTCGGCCTCAACATATGGACTATAAACCGCTGATCCGCTAAAAATCACATTCTTGGCAAATCCTTTTTTATAAAGGTAGCTTGCCCAATACATTCTTGATTTCATAAGATCACCCCATTTGCCGTCTTCAAAGGGTAGCCCAGGGACTATAATAGCATCAAAAGGTATATTTTTAGTTGCTTTTGTATATTGTTTTTTCGGTGAGGGTGCCAGCATAAGACAGCCTTCAAGAATAAAAGAAAATATCGCCACAGATATAAATAATTTAACTTTTGCCCCAAAAATTCTCGGTTG
Source organism: Cytophagales bacterium (assembly GCA_035628645.1). GTDB lineage: Bacteria > Bacteroidota > Bacteroidia > Cytophagales > Cyclobacteriaceae > DASPJL01. The sequence continues at coordinate 21,367 of DASPJL010000109.1, forward strand.
TTCTTTCATACTTAAAATCCACAGATAGAGTTAACTTGTTCATTTTTCGCTTTTTTAGAGGATGAAAATATTATTTATAAAAGGTTTTTGGTCAGGTGATTTTAAAACCTTCCTATATCTAACGGGATTTTGGAGACAAAGGATAGGGGAGCAATACCATCAAATTTTAATGATTGAGTTAAAAAGATTTTGAATTAGTATTAATAAGCGTTTCCATTTGCAGTTGTTTTATGTCATATATCTAAACAGCATAGTCTTTTTATACTGAAAATTAGGATGATAATCCTAAATTATTCTACCTTGTTTTTAAATATTTCCCTACCTTTGCGCTCCATTCAGGGTGAATGGTTGCTTTTAAGCAAAATCTAAAACTAAACCCTTTGACCGGATTGCTCTTAAGGTTAAAGATTTCCTCCGAGCATTTTAAATTTTATGGTTAGTCCAATAGAAGATTTCGACTGGGATTCAATTGATTCCAAAGGTTTTGGCAAAAAATATTCTGAAGCAGAAGTTGCCGAAATGGAAAAAATGTATGAGTCTACTTTAAACACCGTTACTGAGAAGGAAGTTGTTAAAGGGATAGTCGTAGGCATCACTGATCGTGATGTAATTGTAAATATCGGTTTCAAATCCGATGGCTTGGTTCCGCTTTCTGAATTCAGAGACACTCCCAATCTTAAAGTTGGTGAAGAAGTGGAAGTATATGTAGAAGATCAGGAAAGCGCAAGCGGTCAACTGGTTCTTTCAAGAAGAAAGGCCAAAATTGTTAAAGCCTGGGATAATATTCAAAAAGCGCTAGACAATGATATCGTGATTGAAGGTATGGTGAAGCGTAGAACAAAAGGAGGACTTATTGTAGATGTTTATGGCGTTGAAGCTTTCTTGCCAGGTTCTCAAATTGATGTTAAACCAATCCGTGACTTCGATATTTTTGTAAATAAAAAGATGGAAGTGAAGGTTGTGAAGATCAACTATACTAATGACAACGTAGTGGTATCTCACAAAGTGCTGATTGAGAAAGATCTTGAAGAACAAAAGACTGAAATCCTTAATAACCTTGAGAAAGGTCAGGTACTTGAAGGCGTTATCAAAAACATGACAAACTTCGGAGTATTTATTGACCTTGGAGGTGTTGACGGATTATTGCACATCACTGATATTTCATGGGGTAGAATTAACCACCCTGAAGAAGTTCTTAAACTTGACCAAAAGGTTAATGTTGTTGTGCTTGATTTTGACGACGACAAAAAGAGAATTTCTCTTGGAATGAAGCAATTAACCCCTCATCCATGGGATTCTTTATCTCAGGATATCCAAGTGGGTTCAAAAGTGAAGGGTAAAATAGTTAATGTAGCTGATTATGGCGCATTCCTTGAAATTCTTCCTGGTGTTGAAGGTTTGATCCACGTTTCTGAAATGTCATGGTCTCAGCATTTAAGGAATCCTCAGGATTTCATGAATGCAGGTGATGAGCTTGAAGCAGTAGTTTTAACGCTTGACAGGGATGAGAGAAAGATGTCTTTGGGTATCAAACAACTTACTGAAGATCCTTGGACAAAACAAGATGTACTTACTAAATATGGTGTAGGTACTCAACATAAAGGTCTTGTTAGAAACCTTACAAACTTTGGGCTGTTCCTTGAACTTGAAGAAGGCATTGACGGTCTTGTACACGTTTCAGACCTTTCATGGACTAAGAAAATCAAACATCCTTCAGAGTTTGTTAAAGTAGGTGAAAACCTGGACGTAGTTGTTTTAGAACTTGATGTTGAAAACAGAAGGTTGGCTTTAGGCCACAAACAACTTGAAGAAAATCCTTGGGATACATTTGAGTCTGTATTCACCCCTGGATCTGTTCATCGTTGTACAATCGTTCAGAAGAGTGATAAAGGCGTAACTTTAGAATTGCCATACGGTATTGAAGGTTTTGCTACCTTGAAGAATATTGTAAAAGAAGATGGCAAACAGGCAGATGCTGGCGAAACACTTGATTTTGTAGTTCTTGAATTCTCTAAGGAGGATAAGAAAATTTACCTTTCTCACAGCAAGACTTTTGCTGAAAAAGAAGAAAAATCTTCTGATAAAGGAGCAAAAGGAAAGTCAGCCGCGCCGTTCAAAAAAGGTGGAAGTGCAATTGACAAAATCAACAAAGATGTAGAGAAATCAACACTTGGAGACTTGGAAGCACTATCAGCTTTGAAAGAGCAAATGACTGCCAATACT
>DASPJL010000110.1:0-20388 GCA_035628645.1 Cytophagales bacterium
CATTGTAGATTTCGTCAGGTACATGGCAATGTGTAACGGCTTCCGCCCAACCAAAGGCGGCTCTTTCCCGGTCAGTGAAATAAGGAGTTTCCCTCCATGCACTTACGCCATATAACCTTTGCTCCGTCTCACCCCTTGCGCGTGCATCTTTCGAGTGCATGTCGAGGCAAAAAGCGCAATTATTGATTTGCGATACCCTGAAGTATACCAGCTCCAATAGGCTGTCCTCAACAGGTGATTTTTTAAGATAGCCCCCGATACCATAAAGCTGTTTCAAAGCATTCTGTCCTTTTGCATGAACATTAATTCTCTTTTCCATTTGATTTTAATTTAGTGTTAAAACCGAATGACAATCCGTTTTTTAAAATTGGACAAAATGCCTGAAATATTTTTTAATATAATTTTTTCAATTGCCAAGGACTTGCTCATTTTATACATTAAGATCCTGTAGATCAGGTTAATGAATAAAGTGAAATATTATGTTAGGCGTTCAAAATTTAAAAAAAGATTATTAATAAGATTTCACCCCGCCTTATATCTTATTTTTCTGATTATCAAATTACTGACCCTTGATGGAGTCTTTAACATTTTGTTATTTAGCAGAAATCAGCGACTACTTTTCTGGCTGATCTTAAACACTCTTTTATTTAAAAAATTCTCAACCCTATGACAACAAAATCTGCTACTGATTTGGTTAAGGAAGCCAAACAGCAAATCGAAAATCTTACCCCTCAACAGGTAAAAGACGAATTATCAAAAGATAATGTAACCCTTGTTGACCTTCGTGAAAGCGAAGAATTGAAGCAAAACGGCAAAATAAGCGGTTCAATAAGTGCGCCGCGAGGAATGCTCGAATTTTATGCAGACAATACTCTTCCTTATCATAAACCGGAATTTGATAAGAACAAAAGGATCATCTTGCATTGTGCGTCTGGTGGGCGCTCTGCCTTAGCTGCTGTAACCCTAAAGCAAATGGGTTACAATAACGTGGCGCATATGGACGGCGGCCTTAAATCATGGAAGGAATCCGGACTGCCGGTAGAGAATTCATAGAGAACAAAGTTTAATAAAAGGTAAACTTCTCAGCCAAAAGCAAGACGCCCTTAGTAGCCTTGCTTTTTGGCTCGAGTTTCTTCAATACCGTCGAATGACTAGTTATTTAAGCCAACTCTTTTGATCCTTCCACAATCTTTTCGACCACTCCCGGATCCAATAGGGTAGAGGTGTCGCCCAGGTTATTCATTTGTCCTTCTGCAATCTTTCTTAAAATTCTTCTCATAATCTTCCCTGAGCGTGTTTTGGGAAGATCAGGGACAATCTGGATTTTGTCAGGTTTTGCTATTGGCCCGATTATTTTATTTACTTTGGCAATAATTTCCTGCTTTAAGGCTTGTCCGTCCGTAATCCCTTTCTCACAAATTACATAGGCATAGATCCCTTGTCCCTTTATATCATGTGGAAAGCCAACTACAGCAGACTCTACAACCAGTTCATGTTCGTTAATGGCATTTTCCACTTCGGCGGTTCCCATTCTATGACCCGATACATTAATTACGTCATCCACTCTTCCAAGAATTCTATACAATCCATCTTCATCTCTTTTGCAACCATCGCCGGTGAAATAAAGTCCTTTGTAGGTAGCAAAATAATTCTCCCTGCAACGATTGTGGTCCCCATAAGTAGTTCTTATGATTCCGGGCCAAGGGAATTTTATACATAAATTCCCTTCTACATTGTTTCCTTTTAATTCATTTCCTTCAGCATCTACCAATATAGGCTGCACTCCTGGAAGCGGAAGGGTTGCATAAGAAGGTTTTGTTTTAGTAATTCCTGCCAATGGGGAAATCATAATTCCCGCGGTTTCAGTTTGCCACCAGGTATCTACAATGGGGCATTTCTTCTTACCGATATTTTCATTGTACCAATGCCACGCTTCCTCATTTATTGGTTCGCCTACCGATCCCAATACTCTTAAAGAATCCAATTTGTAAGGCTTAACGTAATCCAGGCCCAACGCTTCCAAGGCACGGATGGCTGTCGGTGCAGTATAAAATATATTTACTTTATGTTTATCAATAATCTCCCAGAATCGTCCTCCATCGGGATAAGTGGGTATACCCTCAAACATCATCGTAGTGGCGCCACATAACAATGGGCCATATACAATATAAGTATGTCCCGTTACCCATCCTATATCCGCCGTACACCAATAAACATCTCCTTCATTGTACTGAAAAACATTCATAAAAGTATAGGCAGAATAAACCATATATCCTCCTGTAGTATGTACCACTCCTTTAGGTTTTCCCGTAGAGCCGGAAGTATAAAGGATAAATAACATATCCTCTGAATCCATTTCTTCAGGAGCACATTCGTAATCGGCTTTATTTAATTCATCTGCCAACCATAAATCCCTCCCTTCCGTCATTTTAACAGAAGCTCCTGTTCTTTTGTGTACCAGGCATTTTTCAATTGTCGGACAACTCTCCAATGCTTCATCCACTACTTCTTTAAGGTTCATTTCCTTTGCTCCACGATAGCCGCCATCTGAGGTAATTACAAATTTTACCTGCGCGTCATTTATTCTATCTGAAAGGGAGGTAGCAGAAAACCCAGCAAATACAACCGAATGGATAGCCCCGATTCTCGCACAAGCCAGTAATGCAACCGCAAGTTCCGGCACCATAGGCATGTAAATACAAACTCGATCGCCTTTTCTTACACCGATATTCTTTAGAACATTGGCAAATTTACATACCTGTTCATGAAGTTCTTTATAAGTAATTGTAATTGTCTTTTCTTTCGGATTATTGGGTTCCCAGATAATGGCAGCCTGCGAACCTCTCTTTTCAAGGTGTCTGTCGATACAATTCTCCGCAATGTTTAATTTACCATTAACAAACCATTTTACAGAAGGAGTATTAAATTCCCACTCCAATACCTTATCCCACTTCTTATTCCATTTAAAATAATCGGCCTTTTCTGCCCAAAACTGTTCAGGGTTAGCTATACTTAAATTATACTCTTTTTCGTATTGTTGGAAGGAATCAATTTTTGGTAACATTGTCAGTAACTTTGATGGGTTAATTTTTTAACAATCTTAAAAATAATCCGAAATTAAAAGAAAATTTCCTGCACAATTTAGAAATAATTTCTGCAAATATCCAGTAGATTTTAAAATGTGTGCGCAAATCCTTATGAAGAGACCCTTAAATGTTATTAATCTTTATTAGTTTTTTATTTACCTTTTCCCGAGAGATTCCCCCTACGGATTCTTTTGAAGTACATACAAAAGTAGCGTCAGATACATTAACGTCCGATTCGTTACGATTAGTAATGATCGGAGAGATTTATATTTCAGGGAACAAAAGAACAAAAGAGCAAATAATATTAAGGGAACTGGAGTTTAAACGCGGCGATACAGTGCGGGTCTGGAAGCTGGAAGAGGTATTAATCAAAGACAGGAACAAGCTATACAATACCCGGCTTTTTAATATCGTAAGGGTTTATTCTACAATTTCAAATATGGGTATTGCCGATATTCATGTTGAGTTGGAAGAACGCTGGTATTTATTCCCTCTCTTAATTTTTGATCTGGCAGATCCCAATTTCAATATTTGGTGGAGACAAAGAAATGGCGATTTAAACAGAATTGAATATGGTTTAAGGTTTAACCAGAAAAATTTCAGGGGGAGAAATGAAGAGCTACGCGCTACAGTTCAAATTGGGTTTACTAAAAGATATGAATTGCTTTATAGTATTCCATATATTGACAGGTCGCAAAAGAATGGAATTCGCTTTTTTGCCTCTTATGCTACCAATAATAATATTTATTATAAAACAAGAGAACATATTCTTCAGCCATTTGAGCTGGAAAACAGGGTAAGGGAAAGATTAAGGGGAGGAGTGAAATGGACACACCGGCAAGCTTTTTATACCACACATGGACTGGAATCGAATTTCTATTATACACAGGTAGAAGATACCGTTGCCAAAATCAATCCCAATTATTTTGGAGATGGTAAGACCTCCCAACGGTACTTTAGTTTAAGGTATGATTTCAGATATGATTACAGGGACATTATCTCATATCCTCTTAAAGGGAGTATCGTAGTTTTTTCTGTTGAAAAATTGGGATTTACTAAATATGAAGATTTGGATCAATGGGATTTTACAGCGGATTATATAAAGTATTCGGATCTAGGTTCAGGATTTTATCTTGCTAATCAGGCAAAGGGAAGATTTTCATTTCCTAAAATCCAGCCTTACTATAATTTAAGAGGATTAGGCTTAAGACAAGATTACGTGCGAGGTTATGATCTAAATGTGATCGAAGGCCAAGGATATTTTTTAACGAAAAATACACTGAGAAAGCGAATTATCAAGGGATCATTAAATTTTGAAAAATTATTGAGGTGGACCCAGTTTAATAAAGTCCCTTTTGCTATATACCTTAAAAGTTATTTTGATTTGGGTTATGTACACAATGAGATGAATTATCCTGAAAATCAAAGATATATCAATAAACTTTTACCAGGCGGTGGCTTTGGTGTAGATATAGTTACGTTCTATGATTTGGTTTTAAGAATAGAGGGATCCATGAACAAAGAAGGAAAAAGCTTTCTATTCTTTAATATCAAAGCAGACATTTATTAAGAAATACGAAGATGGAAGATTTCCTTCAATTTTTCTTTTAAAATCCGATCGTTGTAATTCGTCATTCGTACTTGTCATTTCCCCATATTTGTCAGTCCTAAGCTTCTGCTCTTAATATTTCAAGTGGAGGTTTATTAATTATTCCCCTGCTGTTCAAGAGACCTATGATTACTGTTAAAGTGGTAATGAAAAGGTATATCAACAAAACTGGAGAGACCTCTGAAGTGAAAGAAGAATCTAAATTAAAATAAGCGAAAGACCAACCCGCGGCTATTGCAAGTAAAATCCCGGTCAAAGAGGCAAGACTCCCAAGTAGGAAATATTCAATGGCTGTTATCCACAATATTTGTGATTTGCTTGCTCCCAAAGTTCTGAGTAAAATGCTTTCGTTTACTCTTTGATATTTGCTTATTAATACCGACCCAACCAATACCAGCAATCCGGTAATTATACTGAATAAAGCCATAAATCTTATCACAAAAGAGACCCTGTCTACAATCTGCTTTACTGCATTTATAATAAGGGTAATGTCGACAATGGAAACATTTGGAAAAGCTTTTACCAATGCTTGTTGGAATTTTGCGGATTTATTTTGACTATCTGCCCTTGTAGCGATCACGTGAAACTGAGGCGCCTGCTCCAGGATTCCTTTAGGAAATAATACTACAAAATTGGTTTGAATTCTGTTCCAGTCGATTTTTCTAAAACTTCCAATAATGGTCTTTATTGGCGTTCCCTGAACATTAAAAGTCAGTTCATCGCCAACTTTCACTTTCATATTGTCCGCAAATCGCTGATCAAGCGAAATATATACGATTCCATCGTTTCCGACTTCTCCATGCCATTCACCTTCAACAATCTTCTCGGAAGATGAAAGTGTATCGCGGAACGTTACTCTATATTCTCTGTTGAAGACCCAGTCCTCTATATTTTTGATTGTATCTTTTTCTGACTCAAATTTATCTTTCCCATTAATTTCCTCCAGTCTCATGGTTACAATAGGCACTCTTTGTATGACAGGTAAACCAAAATCTTTCGTCATCTCCGTAACAAGTTCCTTCTGTGGTGTTTGAATATCAAATAAAATCATGTTCGGCTGATTGCCGGAATTATTAATAGACACCTGGTTTACCAACATATTTTGAACAAAATACAAGGTGGTGATCAATGCTGTTCCTAATCCGATCGAAGTAATTAAAATGAGTGTTTGGTTATTTGGCCGGTATAGATTTGCCAATCCTTGTCTCCATATAAAACTCCAATTGCCAGGGAAGAATTTTTTTACAAGGAACATGATTAAGAAACTCACTCCTGTCAAAATTAACATTCCGGCTATCAGTCCTCCTGTAAAAATCAAAGCTTCTTTAAATCCTTCGATTTGATTGTAAGCAAACAAAAGGATAAAGCCGAGAATTACCAGGTAAACTACATATTTAACCGGATCTGATTTTTTCCTTTTCTCTTCAAAAGAAGATCTTAAAGTAAGCAGCGGAGAAACTTTTCTAATGGATAATAGAGGTATAAGCGCAAACAGAATAGCCATGCTCACGCCAATAATTATACCTCCTAAAATGGCTGGTACAGAAATGGAAGAGGTTACTTCCAAAGGAAGAAAATCTTTCAATACGACAGGAATTGCTGTTTGTAGCAAACTTCCTAATATTACGCCCAGTATTGAACCAATTAGTCCCATACTGGCCACCTGGATCAGGTAGATAAAAAAAGCTTGTTTTCCTGACAGTCCCAGGCATCGTAAAATTGCCACTGCCGGTATTTTTTCCTTTACATAAATATGGACAGAACTGGCTACGCCTACACATCCTAAAAGCAAAGCAACAAAGGCTACCAAATTCATAAAACTTGTCAGGTTGCCAAATGCTTCTGTAGTATCACTTTTCTTCTCCTTTACTGTCTCATACCTTAATCCTTCTCCTTCCAGCTTTTTTTCAATTTCGGCTAAGGCTGCGTCAATGTTTTTACGTTTGGGGAAATGATAATAATATCGATAAACTATCCTGCTTCCTTTTTTTTCAAGACCGGTAGAGGCAAGATAATCTAGCGGAATGTACACGGCGGGTGCCACTGAGGCTGCAATTCCTGCCTGCCCCGGAATTTTCTTAAGTCGGCCTTCTATCGCAAAGGTTTGGGTGCCTACTTTTATTGAATCGCCTACCTCAGAGTTAAACTGGAGAAGCAGGGTATTGTCTACCACAGCCTTTTTGTCCTTTCTGAACGTTTGCGCTGCTTCTTTTGGAGTGGTTTCAATTTCGCCGTAATAAGGGAAAAGACCTTTCAATGCCCTTACCTGAACAAGCCTTGTTTCTCCTGTTTTATTAAAGGTTACCATTGAGGCAAAGCTTCGTTCTTCAGAGCGGTTCGTTCCAATGGAATCAATAATGGCCTGCGCCTTCTCAGAGACAGGTTTATTACTGGAAATAACCAAGTCGGCCCCCAACAGCGTTTTGGCTTCCTGATTTATTTCCTCCTTTAAATTATCGCCAAATGAATTGATCGCCACCAATGCAGCTATTCCCAGGATGATAGAAGAAGTGAATAGAAATAACCTGGATTTGTTTTTTCTGCTGTCTCTTAAGGCCATCAAAAATAGCCAGGGAAGATTAAATTTATTGGATTCCATCTTTTAAAACCTAAAATACTGAAGCTGCCTTTTTCTCGTCTGCTATTTTATGCCCGCCTTTAATACGGATTATTCTTTGGGTTTTCTGGGCTAGCTCCAGGTCGTGTGTTACCAATACCAGCGTAGTTCCAGCTTCTTTATTCAAATCAAATATTAGCTTCACCATACTTTCGCTGGTTTCTGTGTCCAGGTTTCCGGTAGGTTCGTCTGCAAATAATATTTTAGGACGGTTGGAAAAGGCTCTAGCTAACGAAACCCTTTGTTGTTCTCCTCCTGACAGTTGGGCTGGATAATGATTATACCGGGCTCCAAGTCCGACCCTTTGCAGCAATTCTATGGATTGCTTTTTTATATTTTTTTCGCCTCTTAATTCCAAAGGCACCATCACATTTTCAAGGGCTGTGAGGGTGGGAAGCAATTGAAAGTTTTGAAAAATAAAGCCTACATATTTGTTTCGAACTTCAGCACGTTTGTCTTCATTAAGGTTATCCAACTGAATTCCGTTGAGCCAAACCGAACCGCTTGTAGCCCGGTCCAATCCGGCACATAATCCGAGAAGGGTTGTTTTTCCACTTCCTGAAGGACCTACGATAGAGAAAGTATCACCTTCATTTAGGGTAAAAGAAACACTGTTAAGGACTGTGAGGGATTTATTTCCGCTTTGATATGTTTTCGTTAAGTTTTCTACTTTGAGTATTTCCGACATGAAGGAATTTTTATTTTATATGAAGGACGAAGTTGTTAAATATTTATTTTAAATTTTAATCCAATCGTTTTTTTTCGACATTTGTTTGAAATGTAATACAAATTTAAAATATACAGAATAGAGATAAAATACGAAAATAAGCGCACCTCGATTTTGTCAGGTAGTACGTTAAGTAGCTCTTTTGAAATGGGTTTTCAGTCCTCTCAATTACTCATTCTATCAATAAAGTATTGTATTTTAAAAGACAAGCGTGTCCATGTAGCTATTCTTCTAATAATAGACAGTTTTTAATTATATAGAATTGTAACTTGAATACTGATAAATCAATTATTCTCTTTTATCACATTGTTCGGGTTTACTAGCCGTTCGATCAAAATTTTCAATGAATAAGACCTTATTTTTTTCACTGCTCTCTATATTTCTTTTAAGAATATGTTCCAGCTATTCTCAAAAACCAACGTTAAGGTTCGCTCATTTAAACACTGGTGACGGTCTTTCCCAAAGCAGTGTCAATTGTATCTTAAAAGACAACAAAGGTTTTATGTGGTTTGGTACCAATGATGGCCTGAACAAATATGACGGCAATAAGTTTACGGTTTACCAAAAGAATTCAAAAGATACCGGCAGTATAAGCAGCAGCCGAATTTTATCTATCCTGGAGGATAAGGAAAAAAATATTTGGATCGGTACAGCCAAGGGCGGATTAAATTTGTTTGACCGAAAAACCGAAAGCTTTTCAAGCTTCATTTATGATAAGCATAATCCTAATAGCTTGAGCAATAATAATGTTAAGGTATTATTTGAAGACAGTAAAGGGAGACTTTGGGTGGGTACGGAAGGAGGAGGATTAAATCTTTTTGACCGGAAGAATAAAAAATTTCTGAGGTATGAGCATGATGAAAAGGATTCCAATAGCATCAATGATAATAATATTTTTGCTATTTGTGAGGATAGAGAAGGCTTTATATGGGTTGGAACATTAAGAGGAGGGGTAAATAAACTTGATCCTGAAACCAGGAAATTCATTCATTATAAAAACGATCCTGAAAATCCCCAAAGCCTTAGTGGTAATTTTGTGAGGGCATTGTTAGAAGATGCGGAAGGAAATCTTTGGATAGGCACCCAAGGAGGGGGCTTAAATCTTTTAGTCAGAAAAAGCAATACTTTTAAACGCTTTACAAATGACGAGACCGATGAATCGAGTCTTAGCAATAATATCATCACCGCTCTTTTTCAAGATAGCGATGAGAATCTCTGGATAGGCACGGATGGAGGAGGGGTCAATTTATACAATAAAAATTCCGGAAGTTTCTATAGATATCTTCATAATCCCGACAATCAATACAGCATAAGCACCAATGCAGTGTATGCCTTTTATGAGGATGAAATGGGGATACTTTGGGTTGGAAATATATTTGGAGGAATTAATATCAATTATAAAGACCATTTCAAATTTTTTCACTATAGCAATTATGGAAATTCTAACAGCCTAAATTATAGTTTGGTTTTATGTTTTTTGGAAGATGAGAATGAAAAAATTTGGATAGGTACTGATGGAGGTGGCCTAAATTTATTTGATAGAAAGAATGATAGTTTTACTCATTACAAACATGATCCTTTTAATAAAAACTCTATTAGTGGTAATGTAGTCAAATCCATTTTTTTAGATCGTGGAGGATATCTTTGGATAGGAACCTTTGAACGAGGCCTAAATAAATATGATCGAAAAACAAATCGTTTTAAAAACTACTTCCATGATCCTAATGATCCTAATAGCGTTGCAAACAATAACATCTGGGCAATTTTTGAAGACAGTAGGAAAAATATGTGGATTGGGACAAATGGTGGAGGCTTGGACCTGTTTGACCGGGAGAAGGAAACCTTTACTCACTTCAAACATAATGATAAGGATACCAATAGTATAAGTAACGATGTAGTTACCGCCATTTACGAAGACACGAAAAAGAACTTATGGATTGGAACGCGGGATGGAGGTTTGAACTTATTGGACCGAGATAAATTAATTTTTACCCATTATCCTTATAAATCAGAGAATTCTTCAGTTTTCAAGAATGATATTATTATTCGTGCCATTTCCGAAGACAGCAAGGGGAATCTACTGATAGGTTCAGAGGGGAGTGGTTTGGTTATGTTTAATATTGAAACACGTACTTTTATTTCTTATGGAATAAAGGATGGTCTTCCCAACGATGTAGTGCATGGAATTATGGAGGATGAGTCTGGGAACATTTGGTTTAGCACCAATAATGGATTATCCAGGTTTGATCCCCTAAAGAAAGTATTTAGAAATTATGATGTAGGAGATGGCTTGCAAAGCCAGGAATTCATATATTCCTCCTACTATAAAGCAAAGAATGGGGATATGTTTTTTGGAGGAATAAACGGGTTTAATGTCTTTAATCCTGAGAATTTGAAAGAGAACCGAAAGATTCCTGAAATTGTAATTACTGATTTTAAAATTTTCAATAAGAATCCGGGAATAGGTGGAAATTCTCCTCTTAAAGAACATATTAGTCTTTCAAAAGAAATTGTGCTTACGTACCTGGAGTCTATGATTAGTTTTGAATTTGCCTCTTTAAACTATATTTCTTCAAAAAAAAATCTGTATAGCTATAAACTCGTAGGCTTCGATAAAGAATGGAGTGCAATAGGCCCAAAGAATACTGCAACATATACAAATCTTGATCCGGGGGAATATCTTTTTAAAGTAAAAGGATCGAATAATGACGGGATTTGGAATAAAAAAGGCACTTCGATAAAAATAATAATTACTCCACCTTTTTGGCAAACTTGGTGGTTTAAATTGTTGGTGATCGTATTAATGGTAGGGATTGTCTTTCTATTTTTTAAGCTTAGGATAAATAATATCAAGAAACAAAAGACAGCTCTTGAAAAGCAAGTTAAAGTACGAACAAATGAGCTACAACTAGCAAATGAAGAGCTAACGAAACAAAAAGCGGAAATTCTGGAGCAAAAAACAGAAATTCTTGATCAAAAAGATCAACTTCAGGAATATTATAGAGAAATTAAGGATAGTATAAAGGCTGCACAAATTCTTCAAAAGGCTATTCTTCCCTCCGAACAATTAATAAAAAAACACTTACCTGACTCCTTTATTCTAAATAAGCCAAAGGATATTGTGAGCGGAGATTTTTACTGGTTCCATGTCAAAGACAATAAAATAATTATGGCTTTGGTCGATTGTACCGGCCATGGAGTAAGTGGCGCTTTTTTATCCATTAATTGCCACCATCTTTTGAATCAGGCGATTATACCGTATCAACACTTGGTAGCTTCTGAAATTTTGGACCGCCTCAATGAAGGAATAATCAATGGTTTAAATCAGTCAGATGATGAGTATGCAATAATGGATGGGATGGACATTGCGCTTGTTATTCTTGATAAAGAAAATCGCCAATTACAATTTGCGGGAGCAAATAACCCATTGTATGTCATTCGAGAGCGAAAAATTATTCAGGTAAAGGCAGATAGATTTTCTATTGGTCGTCATTTTGGTAATAATAAGCGGTTTACCAATAATAAGTTCGATCTTCAAGGGGATGATATGGTCTATCTTTTTTCTGATGGTTATGCAGATCAGATAGGAGGGCTTCAAAAAGATGAAAAATTTATGTATAATAGGTTCCGGGAAGTACTACTGAAAATTGCAATGGAGAAAACTGAAAATCAGAAATCCATTCTCAATAAAACTTTTGAAAATTGGAAAGGCAAGGTTGAACAGCTTGATGATATTCTGATTATTGGTTTTAAAAGTACATAATATTAATGTCTAACATTTTTTAGTAGATAAATTTTAAAGTGAAGTCATTTAAATTTACCTTGACAACTATCCAAGTCTTTTGTAACTGATGTCTAACTTTAAAAATTATCCTTTTATGAAAGTATTAATAATTTTTTTATTCTCCGTGTCTTTTGCTATTGCTCAGGATTTACCTACCCGATGGGATGAACTTGTGGCAAGTGATTGGCAGGCGGCTCTCGATAAATCAAAGCGAACTTGTATCCTTCCTTTTGGAATCCTTGAAAAGCATGGACTGCATTCTCCATTGGGAACAGATTTAATCCATGTGAGAGAATGGGCCGCAAAAGCTACTGAAAAAGAATATGCCGTGGTATTTCCAGACTATTTCTATGGGCAGATAAATGAAGCGAAACAGCAACCAGGTACTTTTGCACTTCCAGCCAAAGTAGTTTGGGATCTTTTAGAAGCTACTTGTGATGAAATGGCAAGAAATGGTTTCGAGAAAATTCTTATCCTGAACGGACATGGTGGAAACCCTGAATTAATCAGGTATTTTATTCAAACCAGATTGGAAAATAAAAAAGACTACGCTGTTTTCTTTTATAATCCTCAACAAGACAAAGCATTTACAGAAAAGGTCAACAAAATGCGAAAAACGGATCCGGCGGGTGATCAACATGGAGGGGAGACTGAAACTTCCATTTTATACTTCTTACGACCCGAATTGATGAAACTGGATAGAGCTACTAACGAGTCAGGAGAAAATCAAAAAAGATGGGCTATTCCTAACGTATATACGGGGATCTGGTGGTTTGCTGCCTATCCAAATCACTATGCCGGAGAGGGTGCGAAGGCAACAAAAGAGTTGGGAAAATTGCTTTTTGACCATGAAGTTGACACTTTTGCCAAAGCGATAAAAGCAGTTAAAGAAGACACAAAAACACTTGAATTGCAAAAGGAATATTATAATAATTTCTATGAAGGAAAAGGGAAGTAATCCCTTTTCTTTTTACCTTGATTGGATGGGTGAATAATTAATTAAAATGTTCACCCTGTCCATTTGACCATCCACCTTTCGAAGTTTTCCTTCTTTTCCTTCGCCATCTACCCGCGTGAAGTATTGAAATTGAACCTTTCCAAAAGAAGAGATTTTGCCGTTTCTTTCACCTCCCGAATAATAGTCAATTTCAGCACTTCCTATTTTTGAGACTTTTCCTGCCCTGCTGTTTCCGTCATAAGGCCTAAAATAATCGAGGTTTATTCCGCCTACTTTGGATACTTTTCCTGAAACTTCCGGAGTAGTTAAATCTCTAAAATACTGAATGGTTACATTGCCTACCCTAGAAAGTTTTCCGTTTATTTCATCTCCTTTAAATGAGCGATAGTACTCAAGCTCCACATTGCCGATTTTTGAAAGTTTTCCATGAAATTCATCACTATCGAAGGAAGTAAAATAATCCATTTCCAGGTTTTGTGTGGAAGAAACATAAAGACTTCCGGTTGGACTTACATTCACAAAAATTCCATTTTCCAGTTCAATAGCAATTTCATCAACTATTCCTGTTTCAGAGACTTTGAATAGAATTGATTTTTGAGCGGTGGAATTGAAGTTTATTAAAAAGAAGAAAAATACTGGGAAAGAAAGGTAAGTTTTTGATTTGTTAAGGGTTGGTTGCATAGGATAAGGTGTTTTATTTAAAGATAGACCTAACAGGCCTTAAAGGCCCGTTAGGTCTTATGACAAAATAATTAAGTTAATAGAATATTTTATCAGTTCTAATAATTCTAAAAGTCCATATTCATAAGTTTGTTATCTATCCGTTGCTTATGGTATTTTTCAAATTCTTCCCTGCCATTAAATATTTCAAATACATTTTCTCTTTTTATTTTGGAAGGATTGTTTGATATAAAGGATTGATAAGACGAAAACTTCCAATCTTCCATTTTACTTGTAAATCCATGATGAACAGGATTGGCATGAATATAATGAACAACTTTACAAAAATACTGTTTATTAGTTGTAACTGTAAAGAATTGTTGTCTGATAATAGACCATAGGTAGGGATTGTTGCATTAGCAAGTGTTTGTGATAAGACAACAGCGAAGATGGAAAACCGGCATCGGGTAAAATGAAGAAGTAAATGAGGGGCAGATGGGAGATAAGGCATGAATAATGTATGTAAGATACTCCTGCTCTTTCCTCCCCTTATTGGTATTTCCCGTGTCGATGTCTAAACCACTGGTATAAATGATTTTCAATATGCTATGATTTTACCAGATACTAATCCTATCCCGTACATCTGCTTCATCTGCGGTTCAGACTATTTTCTCCCATCATAAATTATATCTATTATAAGAGCAATCAGGAAAAGATTCGAGGTCATATAATTAACAGAGGCTCTCCTTCTCTGACAATTTCTATTTTTGTACTAAATACCTTATTGATCATTCGCAGCAAACCTATTCATTTTATTAACATAAAAATATTACACCTCCTTGCTTAAGGTATTCTTTTCGTTTTACATTTATACTTTTGTTAAATGATGAACGCTTTTTTCACTAAACATAATTTTCTTTCGACTTTTATTTTTATAACGTTATTAACAAGCTGTAAAAAAGATGACGAAAACTTGCCGATTGTAGATTCTACCATTGATATTGTAATTAATGGCAGTGTACAGAAAGGGCCATTTGTAAGCGGGTCTACCATAACCATTCAGGAATTAAAAGATACTACTTTAAGTCCAACCGGAAAGACATATATAACCAGCACTACAAATGATTTTGGTAAATTTTTTTTAGAAAGTAAAATTTCTTCCGGGTACATAGAATTAATTTCTCAGGGATATTATTTTAATGAAGTTTCAGGTCAAATTTCTGACGGACCTCTTACCTTATCCGGATTAGTAAAAACCAGTGAAACGCTGGATGTCAACATAAACATACTGACAACATTAACAAAAGATCGAATTAAATACCTGATGTCAACGGAGAACAAATCTTTTGAAGATGCTAAAATACAAGCGGAAAAGGAAGTTCTTAAAGCTTTTGGTATAGTTGAAAGTATTCCAAACGGTTTTGAAAGTTTGGACATTAGTAAAAATACAGAAGGAGACGCGATTTTAATTGCTATATCCTCTATTTTACAAAGTCTAAATTCTGTGGGAGAGCTTTCTGAAATAATTTCTAAGATTAATCTTGATCTGAAAGAAGACGGCATATTAAGTAATGGATTAATTCAGATACTTAAAGAAAATGAGTCTAACATACAGGGGATTAACATTAGAAATAATCTTTTGGCAAGATATTCTTCGTTAGGCTTAAGCATTACAGTCCCTGAATATGAGAAGTATTTGGATGCGGATCAGGATGGGATAATAAACAAAGAGGACGAAGACAACGATGACGTATTCATATCAGGGGTTGTTCAAAAAGGACCATTTGTAGCTGGGGCTAATGTTTGGGTGACAGAAATTTCAAGCACAGTGTCTTCTCACCAAACCGGTAGTTTTACGACGAACTCTTTAGGTGCCTTTTCAGGCATATGTAAAGTAAATTACCCCTATTTGGAAGTCCAGGTCTCTGGAAATTTTTACAACGAGGTAACCGGAGTTGTTTCAACTCAACCAATTACCTTGGAAGCATTTATTCCAAAAAATGCAGATTCTATAAAGGTCAATGTTAATATTCTTACAACGTTAGCGAGCCGACGAATACAACATTTAATTAATTCAGAAAATAAAGGATATATTGATGCACGTGCTCAAGCAGAAAAGGAAGTGTTAGCGATCTTTGGCATAATCGAACCAACTATTGACCATTTCGAAGATTTAGATATTACAAAAAATAGGATAGGCGACTTAATTCTTTTGGCGGTATCTACAAATCTGTTATCTACCAAACAAAATATTGATGGATTATCATATCTTCCGCAAATGATACATGATATAGAAATTGATGGTAAGGTAGAGGCTGATTTACAATTGACTTTAAGAGAGTTTTGTGCTGCTGTTGATTTTTCAAATGTTAGAAAAAATTTAATTGATAGATATCTGCTGGAAGGATCTAATATAGAAATTGGAGCATTCGAAGATTTTTTGGATTTGGATGGAGACGGGTTGATAAATAAGCTCGATCCGGAAACATATGTACTCAAAAAGATTCCTACTCCTCTCTGGGCAAATGGCTCTTCTACCGTTGAATTTAATAATAAACTTTGGTACTTGGGAAAGGAAGTTTGGTCAAGCGGTGATGGCGAAATATGGACACTGGAAAAATCGCAGGAATTTTGGAACGAAAGAGTTCTTTTTGAAAGCATCGTCAATAACGATAAATTGTGGATTTTGGGAGGAAGGAGTTCGTTTTTTGGTCCTTCGGCGGAGGATGTATTGTACAGTGGAAATGGTACCGATTGGAGCATTGCTGCTGACACTACTTCCTGGAGAAACAGAGAGTATTTTACACCTATTACATTTGAGGGAAAGGTTTGGATAATTGGCGGACAGAGAGGAGGTAACGAAATTTGGAGCTCTTCCGATATGACTCATTGGGATAAAGTACTGGAGAATCCTCCGTTCGGTGAAAGACTTAATTCAGGCTGCATTGTTTATAACAACAAGATTTGGTTGTTCGGTGGGGAAGAGGCGATGATTGGGGTAAAAGATATATGGTACTCTTCTGATGGAAAAAACTGGGTAAAGTCGGCGAAAACACTTCCATGGAGTTTTGGTGTAGTAAAGCCGGTTATTTATGAAGGCAAGATCTGGGTTCTAGGACCTAAAGGAGAGATTTGGTCTTCACGAGATGGAGAGAACTGGGAAAAAAATAGTTGGGTGATGAACATCGATTTTTTTGACGGGAAAGAATATTCTGTTACAGTGTTCAACAATAAGATTTGCTTAGTGCCGCACACCTCCTACGGTGAGCGGTCAATTTATTACCTGTACTCTTATAAACCCTAAGTAAAAATACCATCACTTTTTCATTTCCGATCAACAAGGCGCCGGAGCAAATAAAAAGCCTATGCTTTGTCAGAGTACACCGAAGTTTTGCAGTTAATCTTGATCAATGGAAATATGTTAGACCTTGGAAAAGATAAAGTTCAAATGTCTGACTATCCTGAAAAGAGATGAAGAAAATACATTTTATTAAGGGGAATCTTCTCATATTGACCTTATTAACTTCTAGGTTATAAACTTCTGATTTAATTAAGGTTAAATCTGATAAACAACCGAGGCTGGAAAAGAGAAGACCAGTATAGGGTAAAATGAGTTACAAAAAACGTCGGCAGCCAATAATTTTCTAATAAGCTGCCCTAAATCCTTTGATGAATCAGTTAAATTGCAGTCTCGTTGTTTTAGGCTTTAATTCAATTATATATTGGAAATTAATTGTGTTCGAATATAAAAATAGCTTTCTTCGATTTTTTCTTTTTAACTCAATAACCTTTTAAATGAGGAGCTTTTTAATTATTTTTTTAATTTTTCAATTAAACTCACTTGGATATGCTCAAAAAATATGTATCCACACGAATACCCCTCATGTAATAGGCGACAAAAGCGAAACGGGACCTTCTGTTTTAACACTAAAGGCGTTTAGTATCGAGGAAGATAGTATTTACTGGTATGAGTCTTTAAATTCAACAGTGCCTTTTTTTAAAGGTAACTTGTTTAAAAAATACTTTAATAAAACAACTACTTATTATGTAGCAGCAAAAGGAGAAGATTGCTTCTCCCATAAGGTTCCAGTTTCTGCATCTGTTGATAAATATCCACTAATAATGCCTGATTATCTATGGGTTGATCAAACTCAGTCTACTGGTGCCACTCAAGGTCTTGCCGTTGCAATTGATAGTAAAGATAATGTTTATAGCTTTGGTCTTTTCTCCGATAATGAGGCTGACTTGAATGGAATTAAGGTAGGAAAAAACACAATAGATGGATATGGGTATAATAATTTTATTGCTAAATATGATACTTCTGGAAAAGTTACCCTTGCATTTCCTGGTATTGCTGGCAAAATAGATTTTATGGATAATCAGTCAATAAAAGTGGATCATGAAGGAAGTATATATTTAGGAGGAAATATAAGTGGCGGAATTTCTTTGGGAAGCATCGACTTCCCATTTACAGATACTTATGATTTTTTTATTATCAAATTTGATTCTATGGGAAAAGAATTATGGGCTAAGAAGTTTTACACCTATTCTTATCAAAATGGATCGACTTCTTTTTGTATAGATAGCGAAAATAATGTGGTATTTAAAGGGAGCTTTGAAGGTACTACTATCATAGATAGTGTTACTTTATATACTCAATTTGCTAACAACCGGGCAGCTTTTTTTGGAAAATTCGATAAAAATGGGAAATTGGTTTTTGTAAAAACATTTAATACAGAGCTTGATTATAAGAACACAATAATTGCGGATAACGAAGATAACATTATCATTAGTGGAATATTCCAGGAGCAAATAGATTTTACAGATACAACTTTTGCCTGTCCCCCTCTTGATTACAATACTTATATTGTAAAATATAATAAACTAGGGGAATTTGCCTGGGCAAAATTATTGCCAAAAACTCATACAAGTGGTATAGCTGCTGATAGTTCTGGTAATATTTTTATTTCAGGTGATTTCATAACTGCCAACGCCCTTAAAGAACAGTCATTTAGTGAAGTAGGAGATATTTTCTTAGTAAAATTTGCTTCAGATGGAAAATTTATTTGGTTGCGTCAGTTTTACTGTCCAAGAAATGTGTTGGTTACAGGGTTTTCTGCTGATAAAAATGGAAATAGTCTTATTACAGGCTACTATCAAGAATACCTGAATTTTGATGGTTTTCATTTTAATCCACACAATAGGTATGATTTTTTCTCCTTTGTAACAAGTTATGATTCTGATGGAAATTTTAATTGGGTGAAGGATATGGATCAACTCTGGTTTCAGGAAGCTGTTTATGATAGCAAAAATAACGCATATACAATTGGCAGTTTTGAGGATTCTGTTAGAATGGATAATCTATTTCTATATAGTACATCAAGATCTCCTGTATTCTCTAATTATAGTTACATTCTTGGTAAAATCGGCTTTAAATTAAAAGCCGATTTTGATATTAGCGATAATTGTAGTGATATTAATTTTATTAATAAATCATCAAGTGCTTTTGGTAACTCAATAGCTAACTATTTTTGGGATTTTGGAGATGGAATTACTTCCACGGAGAAGTCCCCTTCTCATACTTTTCAATCTGACCAAAATGTTTCATTAACTATTACAGATGATAAAGGGGATTCCTCAACTATAACTAAATATGTAAATAGTGTATATAGCCCTGTGGTTACGACAAAAGAAGTTACCTATACTTCAATTCTATTTGAATTTCCCATGATTCAAAGTATTCAGGCAGTTGAATTGGAACAATTTTTATCAGATTCGACTTTTAAATTAATAGGAAAATTTGAGCCTGGTTCTACCTTTATTATGGAAAATTTAATTCCTAATACAACTTATAGGTTTCTTGTATCAGCGATTGATATCAACTCACGGCAGAAGTGTTCTTTTGATTTATTCATTATTACTGAAAACATCACTTCCCTTCAGGAAGAAAATGGAGTTAAAATTAATGTATTTCCGAATCCAACTTCTGGTTTAATTAAGTTTAATTCTGATAAATTAATTAATAAAATTAAAATTATTGATTTAAACGGCATAGTATATAAGAATATAAATAATGTGATCAGCCAAGAAGTGATAGTTGATTTAATTGATTTACCTAATGGAGTTTATTTTATTTGTCTGGAGAATAAAGAGACTTTTATTCATCAAAAAATAATTAAAAAATAAAAATTACTCTTTTGTTAATGTTCCTCTCCGTTATACCGACAGCTCCTAAGAACATAAGAGCTTCTTCTATTCCAGTACTGTAACAGTATAGAACTGTTGTCTGATGATCAAACAGAAAAAAAATGACTTTCAACAAAATAAACCATGATTTTACCAATCCTAGTCCATCCCCTATATCTGCTTCATCTGCGGTTCAGGCAATTTTCTCCTTATAGCTTTACTATTTTAAATATTGAAGTTCTTGTCTCCGTATAAATCTTTATAATATAGATGCCTTCTGATTCATCTATCAGAAGCTGGGAAAACTTAAAGTCGAGTTCATTTTGATTGATTCCCCTGCCTTCGGCTATCACTTTCCCATTCTGATTAGAGACAAGATACGAGAGGCTTTCTGAGGCAAATTGCGAACTCCATTGAACTTTTAAGTTTCCGGTTGTTGGATTGGGATATATAAGAAGGTCTTGTTCTGCTTCAACTCCGCTTCTTAGCGCCTTTATGTCCGAATAGACAAACTTACCCTCCGCACTCACTTGTTTTAATCTATAAAAAGAGGTTATGGATTTAAATTCCTTGTCTTCAAACCTATATTTGTTTTTATTGTCGAAATGGTCATTGGCTGAAACAAAGCCGATGGAATCAAATGTTATGGCATCCCCGACTGATTTCTCCACTACATAAAACTGACTCTCATCTATTGTTAAATTTTCCCAATTCAAAAGTGCAATCGCATTCTTTTTAAGGACATTGAATTTGGCGATATT
>DASPJL010000111.1:0-20657 GCA_035628645.1 Cytophagales bacterium
GATTTTTGATAAACCGGAAAGCAAGTCCGTTATTTAAATCATATTTTATAAAGCACGATTTGTGTGATTACATAACCGCCTGCGAATCTCCGAACCACCCTGTAAGAGAAATATGCGAGCTCGTAGTTGGGTTGTTGGGCATATATGATGAAGTTCTTATCACTCGTTTCCTTGAAAAGGAAAAATACCAGGAATTCTGGAAGGCCAGAAATGAAAAAGCTACGGAATTAATTCCCTTTAGTCAAATATGATTTTTTTGATTAAGAGATCATAAAAAAAGATTTTAAATATTAACTGTAGGTCACATACACTTGGATGAAATAATTTGTTGAAGAAAAGTAGCCTGAAGTCCCTCTCTAACAAGCTGAAACCTCATAGCTGACACCTGACCGCTAATATATTATGAAAGAAAGATTGAAGTTTGTCCTTTCCTATTACCTCTTTTGGCTGATCTATTTCTTTTTTATAAAGGTATTATTCCTGATCTATAATCTTGACCATACTATTACCTTGGATTGGCAGACAATTTCGAAAATCCTTTTTTTTGGCTTTAAACTCGATCTTTCCTTTGCCAGCTATGTTTCCCTTATTCCATTTTTAGTAATCGCGCTTTCCAGTGTTTTTCCTCATAAATATCTCCGTTATTTTTTATTGACCTTTACCGCAATTATTCTCTTTATCCTCACTTTTATTTCCATCGTTGATTTGGAATTATATAAAGCCTGGGGATACAGACTGGACAGTACACCATTAATGTATTTAAATACCCCTGCTGAAATGCTGGCTTCTGCTGGGTCTTCGCCTTGGATCCTGTTACTAGTTATAATGGTCGCCACCGTAGTCAGCGCATTTACTTTATTCTATTATTTTATATATCCACAGACCGCATTTTTTAAAAAACACGGATATGTAGGGGTGATATTTTTTGTATTGCTGACGATTTCTTTGGCCATTCCAATTAGGGGAGGATTTAAACAAACGCCGCTTAATGTGAGTAATGTTTATTTTTCTAAAAACAATTTTGCCAACCATGCAGCCATTAACGTTTCCTGGAATTTCTTCTTTTCCCTGATCAACAATGATAATTCAATAGCTTCCAATTATCAGTACTATTCAGGAGACGAAGCTTTTAAGATTGTAAGGAACATGCAATACCCTTCTGCCCCCGAACCCTCTGACATTCTCAAAACAAAAAGGCCAAACATCATTCTGATCACTTGGGAGAGTTTTACAGCAAAAGTTGCAGCAGAAACCGGGGGAATAAAAGGAGTAACGCCCAATTTCAACAAGCTTTGCAAAGAAGGATTAGTGTTAACAAATATGTATGCCACAGGCGATAGGAGCGATAAAGGTTTGGCCGGAATATTAAGCGGCTACCCCGGATTGCCCCACGGTTCTATTTTAAATATTCCTAAAAAAGCAGAGAAACTTCCCTGCCTTGCACTGAATTTATCCGGCGCGGGCTATCAGACAAGGTTCTACTATGGGGGCGAAATGGAGTTTGCAAACCTTAAATCCTATTTCATAAATAATTTTCAGGAAATCGTTTCCAAGGAAGACTTCGATGAGGAGGAAATGAATGCCAAATGGGGTGCCCACGATCATGTGGTTTTTAACAAACTTTTTGAAGACATCTCCTCTGCCAAAGAACCGTTTTTTTACAATATTTTTACTTTGAGCAGTCATGAGCCTTTTGATATTCCGACTCCTCCAAAATACAAGGGGGCCTCAAAAGATAGTCTTTTTATGAGTTCCATTAACTATACTGATCAGGTCGTAGGTGACTTTATAAATAAGGCAAAACAACAAAAATGGTGGGGTAATACTTTGGTTATTATCACGGCAGACCATGGAACACCGTTGCCTGGAGGGACACAATATAACCTTAAGGAAAAATTCCATGTCCCCTTTTTAATGCTTGGAGGCGCATTAAAGGAAATTGGCACGGTGGACAAGGTTTGCTCCCAAATTGATATTCCCAAGACAATTTTAGCGTTGTTGGGTATTAATTCAAGCCCCTACATCTGGAGCAATAATATTTTTAATCCTAATTATCCCGGACAGGCATATTATGTTTTTAATGATGGGTTTGGTTTTATTTCCCCGGATCAATACCTCATCTTCGATCATACTTTAAAAAGCACTACTTTTTTTACAAATCCCGATACTATTTCAGCCATTGATAAAGGGAAAGCGCTAAGCCAAATGGTTTCTACCGATTTTAAGATGAAGTAAATTCTGCGGACTCAAATTAATTACTCACAAAAAATTTTAATAATTTGCACGGCGTGTTATAAAAAAACAACCTTTCCTTTTTATAACATGTTTATAAAATTGACTAAACTAACAGATAAATGATAGAACATCTCCTTACCGCTGAGGGACTTATAAGCTTATTTACCCTTACTGCCCTTGAAATTATTCTTGGAATTGACAATGTTGTTTTTATTTCAATTATTGCAGGCAAGCTGCCTCAAGATCAACAAGGAAAAGGACGGACTTTAGGACTTATTCTTGCGCTGGTTGCCCGGCTTGGATTGCTTTTTAGCGTTAGCTGGATCATCGGACTTAAAGAACCGATTCTGACTATTCAGAATTTTGCGCTAAGCCTTAGGGATTTAATACTTATGGCTGGAGGATTATTCCTTATTGCGAAAAGTGTTACTGAAGTTCATGCCAAGTTGGAGGGTGCTGAGGAACATGAAAAGGAAGTTAAGGCAACCAGCTTAAA
The DNA here is from genome assembly GCA_035628645.1 of Cytophagales bacterium. GTDB lineage: Bacteria > Bacteroidota > Bacteroidia > Cytophagales > Cyclobacteriaceae > DASPJL01. Next base: position 2,732 of record DASPJL010000111.1, read on the forward strand.
GTCTGCCATAATTCAAATAATAATAATTGATCTGGTATTTTCTTTCGATTCTATCCTAACAGCTGTGGGCCTGGTCAACAACCTTCTAATCATCGTTATAGCAATCGTCATATCTCTTGGAGTAATGCTTGCTTTCTCAAAAGCCATTAGTGATTTTATTAATAAACACCCTACGATGAAACTACTGGCGCTATCCTTTCTGATAATGATCGGATTCTTATTGGTGGTGGAAGGATTACATGTTGAAGTACCAAAGGGTTATATTTACTTTGCGATGGCATTTGCCTTAGTCATTGAAGTATTGAATATGAGATTAAGAAAGAAAAGCAAGCCCGTTAAGCTTAGAAATGAGATGGACTATAATGCTGAAGACCGGATCCCTGAAAAAGTTGTTAAGAAGAAAAAATAATATTTGCTTTCAATTTTGACTGATCCTTCTTTTTAAACAGAATCTCTTGCGAATTTTTTATAGAAAAACCTTGGAGCAATTCAAGGTTTTTTTCATTTGAAAAGAAAAGCTCTAAATCTCTTTCAAAAGAATATAACCAGTTGTTGGAAGTAATTTTACAGTGGATGGATTTAAGCTTTTTATTTGCGTCGTAAGTAATGGAAAGCTTGACCACACCTTTGTTTTTATCTTCAATGGGAAGGTAATGAATAGTAGTAGTTCTTTTACCTTTCTCCTCTTTAACTTGATATGTTTCTCTTAGTACCGGGGAATTTATATCAGCTTCTTTAAAAATTTCAAGCTCCTGTTGCCAGTTTACCTTTGGAGATGCTTGTTCTTCCGTTACCTTATCAAAGGTTAAAGATTTATTTAATCCGGGTTTTAAGGAATCCAATAGGCTTATTTGACTGGTTATTAATCCGTTAATATCAAAATAAAGAGGATTAAGTATTTCTTTATTTTCTCTTCCTTCGCAGGCGGACAGAATAAAGGTAAATACTAATCCTCTTATAATATTTTTTAAAGTCCAAAGACTCATATTAATATATTTCCGGTCATTTCTTTGGGTTTGTCTAATCCCATAATATTTAAAATGGTAGGTGCAAGATCACCAAGTTTTCCATTTTTTGGTTCTCCTTTATAAGAGTCATCTACCACGATAAAAGGAACAAGATTGGTGGTGTGCGCCGTGTTGGGTGATCCATCTTCATTGACCATCATGTCTGCATTTCCATGATCAGCGATGATCAATACGGTATATCCATTGGCTCGTGCAGTCTCTACAACCTTCTCGGTACATTTATCTACCGTTTCACAAGCTTTAATTGCTGCTTCAAAAACCCCTGTATGCCCTACCATGTCCGGGTTGGCAAAGTTAAGGCATACAAAATCTGTTTCTTTTTTTTCTAACTCGGCTACAATTGCTTCTTTGATATCGTTAGCACTCATCTCAGGTTTAAGATCATAAGTAGCTACTTTAGGTGAAGGACAAAGAATTCTTTTTTCTCCATCAAAAGCTTTTTCCCGACCACCTGAGAAGAAGAAAGTTACGTGTGGATATTTCTCGGTTTCTGCAATTCTTATTTGTTTCAATCCGGCTTTCGCAACTATTTCACCTAGGGTATTTTCCAGGTTATCTTTTTCAAATATTGTCTTTACATTTTTAAACCGTTCATCATAATTTGTGAGGGTAACAAAATGTAATTTTAGTTTCTGCATATCGAACTCAGGAAAATCAGTTTGAGTCAGCGCCTGAGTAAGTTGCCTTCCTCTGTCTGTCCTGAAGTTGAAATAAATGAAAACATCTCCTTCTTTTACAATGGCAACAGGTTTTCCAGATCCATCAACTTTTACAATCGGCAGGATAAATTCATCCGTAATGTTTTCTTCATAGGATTGTTTAACTGACGCAAGGATATTAGTAGAAGTTTTTCCTTTTCCATGGACCAAAAGATCATAGGCAAGCTTTACCCTTTCCCAACGATTATCCCGATCCATAGAATAATACCTTCCAACTACAGAGGCAATCTCTGCCTGCGTGCCGATAAGGGATTCCTGTACTTCTTTCAGGTATTCGTAACCACCCATTGGGTCCGTATCTCTTCCATCGGTAAAGGCATGGATAAAAAATTTACTGATGCCATTGTTTTTCAATATCTGTATAAGTCCTTTCACATGCTCAATATGAGAGTGAACGCCTCCGTCTGAAAGCAAACCTCCCAGGTGAAGGTTTACGCCTTTTGATTTAGCATATTCCATTGCTTCAACCAACACCGGGTTGACATCCAGAGTTTTATCAATTATCGCCTGGTTTACCTTAACCAAATCCTGATAAACAACCCTTCCTGCTCCTATGTTCATGTGGCCAACCTCAGAATTACCCATTTGACCTGCGGGTAAGCCTACCGCCAAGCCTGAAGCTTCCAGTTTACTATGTTTATACTTTTGATAAAGGGAGTCTATGTAAGGTGTTTTTGCTGCTGCGATAGCCGAAACTTTAGGATTTGTTCCTAACCCCCAGCCGTCTAAAATCATAAGCACAACTTTCTTTTTCATGTGTATATATTTTGTTTTTTAGTTGTCACATGAAATTCGCATGATAGTCATCCTCGTTTAGGTGAGCTTTCGCACATGCTCATTTCATTATATTGATATTCTGTGTAAAATAAATAAGTTCTGTCTTTTATTAATATTTATTGTAATTTACGGTTCTTAAACATCACTTTTAGATTATTATATTGCCAAATGGCTAATGAAGGTGCAAATATAAATATTCCAACTTAGGTTTGTGTGACTCAATAAATATTCACAATTTTATTCCGTCGCAAAGAAAGAAAAAATCTATTGGCATAGTTTTAGTTATGATCTGTATAGTTCAATTATGAGTGTGGATAAAATTAAAATGTATATATTATTCTTTATCAGCTTTCATTTATCTTCTGTACTATATGGACAAGGAGACGTTATCAATGAAGCAAAACTTGCCATTAAAGCCGGAAGCTCCAAGGAGCTCATTAAATATTTCAATGAGTCTGTGGAATTGGGTATCGATGGTGAAAATGTAAATTACAGCAAGACACAGGCAGAATTTGTTTTAAAGGATTTTTTTAAAAAATACCCTCCAACCGATTGTGTCTATATCCATCAGGGTTCTTCACCAGAAGGGTCAAAGTATGCAATAGGAAAATATTCTCATTCTACCGGATCTTTCAGGATTTTTATGCTGATAAAACAGGTCCGGGGTGAATATGTAATAGACCGACTGGATTTCGGCGAAGAATAATCTTTTTAAAAGAATTAAAAATATAGGAGCCCTTTTTAGGGCTTTTTCTATTTTTGCACCCTAAAGTCTCCTTCCCGGGAGCCAATCTTTAAACCAAAGAATATGGAACTTGCATACTTGTCACACGATAAAATAGAACAATTTATTATTTCAGCTTTGGAAGAAGATCTCGGTGACGGCGATCATTCTTCTCTGTCCTCCATACCTGCCGACGCTCAAAACAAAGCACGTTTAATAATTAAGGGAAATGGAATAATTGCCGGACTTGAGTTGGCTGAAATTATTTTTAGGAAAGTAGACAAACTTTTGGAAGTTGAACTTCTGTTAGAGGATGGCCAGGAAGTGAAGTATGGCGACATTGGACTTGTGGTGAAAGGAAAGGCTCAAAGCATTTTAACTGCCGAAAGGTTGGTTTTAAATTGTATGCAACGAATGAGCGGCATTGCTACCTACACTCATTTTTTAACTCAGAAAATAGCCCATACAAAAGCAAGATTATTAGACACCAGAAAGACAACCCCTAATTTCAGGTTAATGGAAAAGTGGGCGGTAGTTATTGGCGGAGGATTGAACCATCGTTTTGGTCTCTTTGACATGATCATTCTTAAAGATAACCACGTGGATTATGCCGGAGGTATAGAAAATGCTGTTGAATCTGCGCAACGTTATTTGAAGGAAAAAAATAAGAAGCTTAAAATAGAAGTAGAGACAAGAAATCTTGATGAAGTGAGGCAGGTAATTGCTGTAGGTGGCGTTGACAGAATAATGCTGGATAATATGAAGCCTAAAATAATGAGAGAAGCCGTTCAGCTTATTAATCGAAAGTATGAAGTAGAAGCTTCCGGTGGCGTAACAGAAGAAAGTATTGTTGCGATAGCCGAAACCGGTGTCGATTTTATTTCAGTGGGTGCGTTGACGCATTCTTTCAAAAGTATTGATATTAGTCTGAAAGCATTTTAAATATTGGATTGGGAAAATTGAAAATTCCTGTACTTTTGCGGTCCATAAACCTAAAAATTATCTTAAAGTGATCATCAAAACAAAAAAATACAAATTAGAGACCAAAACATATATCAAATTAGGCTTATTAAATATTTTAAAAGAGCAATGGTGGGTGTTTTTAATTGCTGTGGGTATAGCCGCTTTGACTATTTTTTATCCGGAAACAATCTGGTTCTATATAATAGCAGGCGTGGCCCTTGTTCTTTATATTCTTTTTTGGGTAATTCAATTTGCTGGTGTTACCCAGATGGAGCAAAACAAAATTCTTTTTGAAAAACTGAGTTACGAAATTGATAGCCGCCAGATCCTTATAAAACTTAATCCGAAGCAAGGCATGCCTATGACCTGGGATAAAATCAAGAGCGCTTCAAAATTAAAAGATGCTTTTATCCTGGTGCTTTCCAAAGCACAGTTTATTCATCTCCCCTTTAAAATTTTTAACAGTGAGAATGAAATTAAATTTATGGAAGCCATTTTGAAAAGGAAAAATTATATAAAAGAAGCGAAAGGTCAGGAAGTGATTGGAGGAAAGTAAAAAGCAATTAGCAATTAGCAATTAGCAATTAGCAATTAGCAATTAGCAATTAGCAATTAGCAATTAGATTTTTACTTATTGATTAAAATAGAAAATCCCGCCAAGAGCGGGATTTTTGTTATTTAAGATTTCTTGGTTTTTAGAATTTGCCGGAAACTCCTAATGTTAGGAATCCTAGAGGGCCGTAGCCTACTTCTCCAAAAACGCCAAAACCTCCTTGAGTTGGAAACCATCTTGCACCTGCAACAGGGCCGAAAACAAAATCAGTTACACCACTATCATCAGCCCTCCCAGGAGTGTTATAATTATAGTTACGAATATTTACACCTAAATGAAGGGTGCCATATAAATCAAGCATATTAGGATCAATAGCCGGAATAAATTGCGTATAATGAAAAGTTCCTCTTGCTCCAACAGCAATCTTAGAGCCATAGGTTAATGGGTGAACTCCTATATAAGGGCCTACTCCAACCCACTCATGTACACTCCACTCCGCATTAGCTATTATTGACGGGAATGCGCTTCCATAGCCATAATCATAGTAAAAATCTCCTACAGAAATACCTCCATTAATTAGAAAAGTTCCTACCTCATACCCTGAGTCTTTTCTTTGTGCGCTTGCATTAAATCCCATGGTTAATGCAGCTAAAAAAAATAATGTTAATGCTAGTTTCTTCATTGTTTTGTTTTTTGATGCAATATTAAAAAAAATATAACTATTCAGGGGCTACTATCATCTATAAATAAGCGCCCTGATTTAATACGGTAAAATGGAGTTCCCGTTTCAATAAACTAGCTAAGGAGCTGATAAATAACAAAACTTGATATATATGCCAGTCCCGTCATATATAATAATTGCAAGATCGGCCACTTCCATCCGTTGGTTTCACGGTATACAACTGCCAGGGTACTCATGCATTGCATGGCAAAAGCATAGTAGATAAGAAGTGAAAATGATCTTGCCAGATTGAAAAACGCCCCTCCGGTTTCAGGATCTTTTTCTAAAGCGAGTCTTTCTTTTACGGTCTGTTCATCATCTGTATTGCCTAAACTATAAATGGTAGACATGGTACCCACGAATACTTCTCTTGCAGCGAAGCTGGTAATTAAAGCGATTCCAATCTTCCAGTCAAACCCCAGGGGTTTTATGACAGGTTCAAGGGTCCTTCCAAACAATCCTGCATAAGAATGTTCCAATTTATATCCTTCAACGATTTTAGTTAATTCTTCCTGGCTTAATTGGCTGTTTTTATAGTTTTCCGCTACAATTTGTTCAGCGTTGTTAAAATTTTGACCTGGGCCAAAAGAAGCCATAACCCATAGTATAATTGAGATGGCCATTATAACTTTCCCCGCTTCCCATACAAATGCTTTTACTTTCTCAATTATGGTAAGCCCGACATTCTTCCACCTTGGCATTTTATAGGTAGGTAACTCCATGATGAAAAAGGATCTACCTTTTGTCTTCATTATGATTTTTAAAAGGTAAGCAGACAGTAGTGCAGCCAGTAACCCTAAAAGATACAATCCCATGAGCGTTAGTCCTTGTAGATTAAAGATGCCAAAAACATATTCGCTGGGTACCACTAAGGCAATAAGGATAGTATAAACAGGTATTCTCGCGGAGCAGCTCATCAAGGGAGTTACAAAGATCGTAATCAGCCTTTCTTTTGTATTATCTATATTTCGGGCGGCCATTACTGCGGGGATAGCACAAGCAACACCCGATATTAAAGGCACCACGCTTTTACCATTAAGTCCAAACTTCCGCATGATCTTGTCCATAAGAAAAATCACCCTCGACATATAGCCTGTTTCTTCAAGCAAAGAAATTAAGGCAAATAGTATGGCAATCTGTGGAATGAAGATTAAAATGCCTCCAAGTCCTGCTATTATTCCATCCGTTAACAAATCATTAAGAGGACCTGAAGGAAGTGTTTCTTTTAAGAAGTTGTTTAATGAAGCTATCCCTTCATCTATTAAGTCCATAGGATAAGTTGCCCATGAAAAAATAGCCTGAAAGATAAGAAGCAGAATAAAGAAAAAGATAAGATACCCCCAAATCCTATGCGTTAAAACCTTATCCAGTTTGCTGCTGAAATCGTCCTTCTTTGTCGTTCCGTCAACAACACATTGTTCAACTACATCCTTAATAAACCTATATCTTTTGAGAATCTCATTTGCCTGGGAAATATTAAGGTCAAATTTTGATTCCTTTTTGACTCTTTGTATTTCTTCCCTTTCTATCTCGGTCAGGTGTTTTACGTTCCTGAACCTGTGACCAATTAGTAAAGCATGATAGGAATTATTGCTTCGTACCACTGACGTCAGGCATTCTCCGGCAATGGCATCCTCATAGATGTATTTTTTTTCGGAGATGTCTTTGGATTCAAGACAGGAAGAAATCCTATGTTTTAGATTATTTATTCCAACTCCCTTTCTGGCTGTGATGCAGCAAACGGGCACTCCTAAGACCTGTTCCAGCTTTTTTACGTCTATCTTTATTCCCGACTTTTCAGCAAGATCGGTCATATTTAAAGCCAGAATAACGGGAAGCTGGAGGTCTTTGATCTGGGTATATAAAAGTAAATTTCTCTTAAGATTGGAGGAGTCAACAACTACTACGATTAAATCAGGATAATTTTTAGCTTCTGTGTTAATGAGGTAATCAAATACAACTTCTTCATCAGTTGACTTAGGATAGATGCTGTAAATTCCGGGTAAATCAATAACCTGAGCAGCGGCGCCATTATCGAACGACATATGGCCAATCTTTTTATCAACCGTTACCCCGGGGAAATTTGCTACTTTTTGGTTGAGGCCGGTCAGTTCATTAAATAATGTTGACTTTCCTGAATTAGGGTTTCCTACTAGTGCAATGCGTGGCTGTCTGCTCAAAGCTTCATAATACTAATTGAACAATAATTTTATCCCTTAGTTAAATTAATAGTGGCTGCTTCCTGCAGACGAAGAGAAAGGCTGTAGCCAGAAATTCTTATGCAAACCGGGTCGCCAAGGGGAGCTTTGAAGTTTAACATAACCTCATCACCAGGCAAACAACCCATTTCCATTAATTTCAAAGCCATCTCTTCATCCGAAAATGAATGGATGACTCCCTGTTCTCCGCACTTTAATTCCGAAAGTTTTTTTAATGTATTCAAAGGAAATATTAAGATGTGGCAAGTTAGACTCTATTTAGAATTTTTCCAAATAAGGAAGGATATATTAAAGGCTAGAAATGAATTTCACGCAAAGCTCGCGAAGAAAAAATCACGCAAAGTGCGCAAAGAAAGAAAGTAAAATTGACTTCAAATGAGAAGAACTCTTTGCGCTCTTTGCGAAAATCCTTTGCGTCCTTTGCGTGAAACAAAAGGACCATTACCCAAACAACTCTCCAAACACATCTACAATTTTCGAAAAGCTTTTTATCTCAATCTTGAAATTCGAGGTATCCAAGCCCTTTTTATTGTATTTTGAAATATATATCTCTTTAAATCCGAGTTTTTCTGCTTCGGAGATTCTGTTTTCTACACGATTTACGGCTCTTATTTCTCCACCCAACCCGACTTCTGCGGCAAAGCAAACATGAGATGGGATGGGCATTTCCTCAAAAGAAGATACAATGGAAGCACATACTGCAAGGTCAATGGCCGGGTCTTCTATTTTTAATCCGCCGGCAATATTTAAAAATACATCCTGAACACTCAACCTGAAACCACCTCTTTTCTCCAGCACAGCCAGCAACATATTTAACCTACGGCCATCAAAACCAGTACTACTTCTTTGTGGGGTTCCATAGGTTGCAGGACTTACCAGCGACTGGATTTCTACCAGCAAAGGCCTGCTTCCTTCCAGGGTTGCACCGATGGTAATTCCGCTTAATTCTTCTTCTCTTTGGGATATTAATATTTCAGATGGATTAGAAACTTCCCTCAATCCACTGTTTCTCATTTCGAAAATCCCTAATTCGGAGGTAGACCCAAACCGGTTTTTAGTGGTCCTAAGCAACCTGTACATCAAGTGCTGGTCGCCTTCAAATTGAAGGACCGTATCCACCATGTGCTCCAGTACTTTTGGTCCTGCCAACGTGCCTTCTTTGGTTATGTGGCCAATCAAGAAGACGGGTGTGCCGCTTTCTTTTGCATATTTTATTAATTCTGCCGTACACTCCCTTACCTGTGAAATGCTACCTGCCGCTGAATCAATATAGGAAGAGGTAAGGGTTTGGATAGAATCAATAATTAAAATAGCCGGTTCAAGAACCTCAATTTGCTTGAAAATATTTTGAGTGGATGTTTCGGTGAGGATAAAACAGCTCGAAGATTTTTTGGATAAACGCTCGGCCCGCATTTTTATCTGGTTTTCGCTCTCTTCACCGGAAACATAAAGCACTTTTTCTTTCCTGAACCCCAAAGCAACCTGGAGCATCAGGGTAGATTTCCCTATTCCTGGTTCCCCTCCGATAAGCACTAAAGAACCGGGCACAATGCCTCCTCCCAATACACGGTTTAGCTCTTTGCTGGCAGATAATATTCTATGCTCTTCATTGTATTCAATATCTTCTATTGCTTTTGGCTTACTTACTTTTCGGGCATTGTCCGAATTCCATGAGTTCTTTTTATCATCCCGCTGCAATACCTCTTCCACGTATGAATTCCAGGTACCACATGCCGGGCATCGGCCAATCCATTTAGAAGATTGCGCCCCGCAATTTTGACAAAAAAAGACAGTACTTACTTTAGCCAATGAAGTTTATTTAGAGTAAAAGTAATGATTGGGAATTAATGTTTTTGAATAAATTAATGAAGGTTTAAATTTAACATTCTTGTGCGTTAAGTGACGTCAATGCAATAAGAAAAATGATAGGAGTATATGTATATTTAGAATAAATTGCTTTTAATGAAAAATAAAGCGCCTGTTTTTTTAGATTTTGTGATTGATAAATTGACAAACTCTATTCAAAATACGATTTCAGGAGATAGCTTTCAAACTGAAATATATCGGCTAACAACCAAAGATCTAAAAAGGATTACAAAAACAAAAGGATGGATTTTTGATTGGAAATCCGAATTGGATGATAATTCAAAAGAAGTCTATAAGATAACTATCGTTAACAACTCTGATATTATTCAAGGTCTTTTGAGTTTGACAATTGAAAAAGACCATGTTTTAATGAATTTATTAGAAAGTGCACCGTTTAATATTGGAAAGGATAAATTATATGAAGGTGTAGCAGGAAATTTAGTAGCATATTCCTGCAAAATTTCATTTCAGCAAGGTTTTGATGGGTATGTGGCATTTACGGCCAAAACTAAATTGATAAAGCATTACGAAGAAACTTTAGGAGCGTTTCATATTGGCAATCAAAGAATGATAATATCTGCAAATGCAGCGAAAATATTAGTTGAAAGGTATTTTAAAACATAAAGTTATGGGACATATAAAAGAACCAAAAGGGGTGGACTTCATCATTGAAAGTAAACCTTTAACAGATAAAGAAAGAAAGAAAATCAGCGAATTTATACTTGCAGACAGGGCAAAAACTGCAGTTAGAATTAAAGTATCAAAAAAGAACCAAACTACTACCAATCAAAAAACATAATTTGAGTGTCACCTCCGTTTTCTCCATGATTAAATTAGAACAATCCGCATCCTTTTTCTCTCCTTCTCCTGCAATAATTCCTTAAACTTGCGTACCATAAATTAAGACTAAACTACTTTTTCCTATGAACCCATATATCGAACAAAATAAGCAACGATTCCTTGACGAGTTATTTGATTTGCTTAGGATTCCTTCTGTAAGTGCGGACAGCAAGTATAAAAAGGATGTAGTTGGAGCTGCCGAATATATAAAAGGAAAACTGGAGGCAGCCGGCGCGGATAAAGCTGAGTTGTGCGAAACAGGAGGTTATCCGGTAGTTTATGCGGAAAAGATCATTGATCCTAAACTCCCTACCGTGCTGATATATGGCCATTATGACGTGCAGCCTGCTGATCCGCTGGATCTTTGGGATTCCCCTCCTTTTGAACCTGTAGTGAAGAATGAAAAGATATATGCAAGAGGCGCGTGTGATGACAAAGGTCAGATGTTCATGCATGTAAAAGCTTTGGAAGTAATGATCAAAACCAACTCCCTTCCATGCAATCTGAAGTTTATGATTGAAGGAGAAGAAGAAGTGGGTTCTGAAAATCTTGGTCCTTTTTTAAGAAACAACAAAGAAAAGCTAAAAGCAGATGTAATCCTGATCAGTGATACGGAGATCATCGCGAACGATAGGCCTTCCATCACTACCGGTTTAAGAGGACTAAGTTATGTGCAGGTAGAAGTGACCGGTCCTAACCGGGATTTGCATTCCGGCGTTTACGGAGGAGCAGTGGCTAACCCCATTACGGTACTTTGTGAAATGATCGCCTCAATGAAGGATGAAAACAATCACATTACTATCCCTGGTTTTTATGATAAAGTGAGAACACTGAACCAGGAAGAACGGGCAGCAATCAACAAAGCGCCTTTTAACCTTGAGGATTATAAAAAAGATTTGGGAATAGAGGAGGTACTTGGTGAAACAGGATATACCACCCTGGAAAGAACTGGCATTCGTCCTACGTTAGAACTGAATGGAATTTGGGGCGGATATATCGGAGAAGGCGCAAAAACAGTTCTTCCATCCAAAGCCTATGCTAAGATCTCCATGCGACTCGTTCCGAACCAAAGTTCTGCAGAGATCACGGAATTATTTAAAAAACATTTCGAATCCATAGCCCCCAAAAGCGTAAAAGTTAAAGTTATTCCTCATCATGGCGGTGAGGCTGCTATTACGCCGATGGATTCCCTGGGTTATCAGGCGGCGAGCAAAGCCTTTGAAGAGGCTTGGGGCAAAAAACCTATTCCAACCAAAGGAGGAGGAAGCATTCCCATCGTAAGCTTGTTCGAAAAAGAATTGGGGTTAATGTCCGTACTTATGGGCTTTGGTCTCGATGCGGATGCCATTCATTCACCTAATGAAAGTTACGGCCTATTTAATTTTTATAAAGGAATAGAGACTATTACCTTGTTTCATAAGCATTTTGCGGCGTTGAGTGGGAAGTAGGAAGATGGAAGTTAACAAGAGGGCAAACTCATAGATGCCTAAGTTTACATTTTCAAACCTCTCCGGATGTCATTCCCTTAGGAAACTTGTTGGGCTTGATGCAATAGGTTAAGAGAAGCGAGACAATTCTGGCTATTCTTTAATTCAATTAATTGTGGTTCAAAACCCTTTACTCTACCAAATTAAAGTATTTCTCCATCACCCTTTTTATTTGCACTTTGTTTAGGGGCTTGGAAAGGTAGTCGTCACAGCCCAAGGCATGGGCTTTTTTTACGTCACTCGGATCTTCAGAGGAAGATAAAACAATTATTTTGGTATTAACCTTGCTTTTATACGGTAACTCCCGACAAGCTTCCAGAAATTGAAACCCATTCATAATGGGCATGTTAAGGTCTAAAAAAATTAATTCAGGACAGGCGTCCAGTTGGCAAAGGAGGCTAAAATAATTTATTCCTTCCAATCCATTTTTCAGTACTTTGACGTCTTCAGCAATCTCTGATTTTTCAATTAGCTTCCTGTTTAAAAAATTGATAATGTCATCATCGTCAATGAGGAGCACCATTTTAACTTTTTCCATAGCATAAATGAAGGGATAGCGTAATTAACGGTGGGATATAGGCTTTGGTTTTGATGGGCATATACTTAGATATGAATATTATATAGGAAGTTTGACATGGAAAGTAAACTTCCGGCATCATTTCCCTTAAACATTCCTTACAATTCACTAAAATTATAAAAAAGAACATTTGAGCTATGATAAACAAAACTTCCCTTCTGATTGCTGCTTGTATTTCAACTTTTGTATTTGTGGATTGTAACAGTCCTACCAAAGAAAAGCCTGAACGGAAAGCGGACGACGACTTCAAATATAAAACCGAACAATTTGCGGACCTTCAAATCCTCAGGTATCAGGCAAAAGGTTTTGATTCACTGACATCCAAACAAAAGGAACTGGTGTACTACCTATATGAAGCAGGTCTTTCCGGAAGAGACATTTTGTATGACCAGAACTACAAGCACAATCTTAGAATTAGAAAGACTTTAGAAACAATTGTAGATTCTTACAAGGGTAAACAAGCATCTAAAGAGTTTGGCTTATTTATGATATATGCTAAAAGGGTATGGTTCTCCAACGGGATACATCACCATTACTCCACAAAAAAGATCATTCCTGAAATAACCCCCGAGTATTTTGCTTCGCTTGTCAACGAATCGGATGGTAATTTCCCCTTACTTCCGGGAGAAACCAAAGAAGACCTTATAGCAAAACTCACCCCAATTATTTTCGATCCGGCAGTAGATGCCAAAAGGGTGAACCAGGAAAAGGGAATAGATATGATAAAGGGCTCCGCCAATAATTATTATGAAGGCGTAACACAAGCTGAAGTGGAAGCTTTTTATAAAGCAAAGGCAAATCCTGCAGATAAAACGCCGGTTATGTATGGGCTGAACTCGAAGCTTGTAAAGGAAAATGGCAAGATCCAGGAAAAGGTATATAAAGTGGGAGGGCTATATTCCCCAGCTATTGAGAAGATTGTTTACTGGTTGGAAAAAGCCTCTTCCGTAGCGGAAAATGAAAACCAGAAAGCCGCTTTGGACAAACTTATTGAATATTATAAAACAGGCGATCTTAAAACCTTTGACGAATACAACATTGCCTGGCTGAAGGATACTGCGTCGGTAGTAGATGTGATCAATGGATTTATCGAAGTATACGGCGACCCTATGGGTTATAAAGGCGCTTATGAATCTGTAGTTTCAATAAAGGACCAGGAAGCAAGCAAGAGAATGGCCGCTCTTTCACAAAATGCACAATGGTTTGAGACCAATTCCCCGATTCTTCCCGAGCATAAAAAGGAGAATGTAAGCGGCGTATCTTATAAAGTAATTACAGTAGTAGGCGAAAGCGGAGATTCTTCTCCTTCCACGCCCATAGGTATTAACCTTCCCAACTCCAACTGGGTCAGGAAAGAGCACGGTTCGAAATCTGTTTCACTTGGAAATATTAAAGATGCTTATGCAATGGCCTCTAGCAAAGGCGCCATTAATGAATTTTATTACTCTGACAGCGTGCGGGAAAGAGTAAAAGAACATGGTGTATTTTCAGGCAATATGCATACGGCTCTTCACGAAGTAATTGGCCATGCTTCGGGGCAACTGGAGCCGGGAATAAGTACCGACGCTTTGAAGAATTACCACTCTACCCTTGAAGAGGCCCGTGCTGACCTTATTGCTTTATACTATATCATTGATCCTAAAATGGTGGACATTGGGGTTCAGGAATCCATTGAAGTCGGCAAAGCAGAATATGACATCTATATTGCCAACGGACTCATGCTTCAACTAAGGAGGCTGGATGAAGGCGACAATCTGGAGGAATCGCACATGAGAAACCGACAATTGATCAGTGCATGGGTTTTTGAAAAAGGTAAAAACGACAATGTGATTGAAAAGAAGGTAGAAAATGGGAAGACTTTTTTTGTGATCAATGATTACAATAAGTTAAGGGATTTATTCGGACAACTATTAAAAGAAGTACAAAGGATAAAATCACAGGGGGATTATGAAGGTGGCAAAAAACTGATCGAGACCTATGGCGTAATTGTCGATCAGGAGTTGATGAAAGAGGTAAAAGAAAGATACAAGCAATTTGATTCCGCACCTTATTCAGGATTTATTCAGCCTAAGTTGACGGCGGTAAAGGAAGGCGATAAAATAGTAGACGTTAAAATTGAGTATCCCGAGAATTTTGTGGAGCAGATGATGGAGTATGGGAAGGACCATTCTTTTTTACCGGTTGTAAATTAAGGTATAAAGGTTTCACGCAAGAGCGCTGAGGTTTTTTCGCGAAGGACGCAAAGAATGGGAAAGCTTTTCTATTCTTTGCGTCCTTTTCTTTCTCTGCGTGAAAAAACAAACTCACCTATCGAATGCTAGTTTTAATAACATGATCTCCAAATGACCCAAAAGCCTTTTCAGTACCCCTTGAAATAAATGACTTCTTTAATGAAATAAATTGACTCGTATTAGGAGAGATAATTATATTGTCCCATGCAATTTAAAATTAAACCCCTTCTAATATTTTTTTTCTTTTTGTATATCCTAAAATCTTCAGCTCAGGGACTTACAGAAATACCTCTTCCCTCAAACCTCAACAAACCCGATGATTTTAGTGTTATGCCAGATACTTCGGGAAACTGGGGCATTTATTTGAAGGACTTTAGGAATTATTATTTTATGGTGGTTGATAAAGCAGGGGGCGTATTGGCAAAGAAAACGATAGATCGTAAAGATGAAATGTATGGAGAAGACAAAATCTTCGTTGGAGGATTTTATTCTTCAGAAGGTTTTTACTTTTTCTTTAAAAACAACCTGGACAACATTCACTTCTATTCCTATTTTCTTTCTAAGAAAAACACTGACGATGTTTATTATAAAAATGGAATTGTAAGTGATAATAATGAAATTATTCTGAAGACATTTTCAGTAAATAATACCTTTTACATCATGACAATGAACAAAAAGGAAAACACGGTGAGTTTTTTAAAATTTATGAATGAAAGTCAGTTTGAAAGGCGCACTTTTATTCTTGAAAAGGGTTTGTTCAAAATTCTCAAGAAAGGGAATTTTATAGTTGTCAGCAATAATGAAGTTAATCAAGTAAGTACCTTAACAAATAGTCAGAAACTCTTTGTAGATGATGGTGCGAAGTTTTACTTTGTTTTAGATAATAACAGTATCCACAGCAAGGCATTTGGAAATACAAAAATCGTTTGTTTCGATCTTATAAATGGAAATGTCGAAAGTAGCGTTCTTCCTGGGAAAAGTGATGTTTCAAGCTCATGGTATCTTGATGGTAAGCTATTTAAATTTATGCAAGGAGTAGAAGACCTTAGATTTTATATTTATAAAGTTGACGATAAAAGTATAATAAAGAAATATGAGTATAAATATGGAGATTCTATTACAGTAGCTCCGAGCGGTGTATTATCAGGCGAGGAATTACTTGAAAAGGAGAAAAAGATATTTGATAAACTCACATACGGAGGTTCCCCTTTTATGCAGGTTGTAAAAAAAGAAAACGGTGAAATTTATTTATTTGCAGGATCATATAGAGAAACACAAGCTGCCGGAATGATGATGGGAGGAATGGGTACCACCTCCATCTCTACCCCTTCAGGCACTGCAACCATTCCAGGCGGTTCGATGATGACATCAGGGCCGGGTGGAGTTTCAAACGTTTCAATCACGTGGTTCAATACATTATTAGACAATGATTTTAACGTTCAAAAGACAAGAGGCATACAGCCTGATATTTTTAAATTAGAAAAATATATAAATGCGCTTTCTGTCAGAAAATCAGTTAAAAATGGTGTTATTTCTTTAAAAATTGGTGATGCCATCTATGTGGCCTATGTGTCAGAAAGAGAAATTCGTATAGTTAAGATTAGATAGGAATTGTCAAGTTCCTGGTAATTCGACGCCTTTCAGATTTTTCCGTAGGGCCTGAAACTTTTCTTTGGCATGAAATTAAACATTTCTCCGTCCATACGATAAACCCCTATTTAACTACCTCATATTTGAAATCTACCAGTCCCCTAAAGATTCCTTCATTAAAGGAGCCATAAACTGTTAAATATTTTTTATTATCAGGAGCTAATGCGTAATAACTATAAAAAAGTGTGTTTATCGTTATGTCATTTAGAACCATAGGAAAGTTGCAACTCTTAGAATAATCAAGGAATCTTCCTGCACCAGCATCATAAACAGAGTTATGATTTTCATTGAAATAACTTATTATGTACTTTTTGCCGGCACGCAGGGTTATTGGCTCTTTTAACGCTGCATATTGAAAAACGTCAGTATTTGTGATATTGATTTCCTCCTGGATTAATGTGTCCATCTTGAAAATAGCCTCGGTAAATAGAAGCGTTATCACATATTTCCCTTGTGCTGCGATTCTTCCTCCTAAACTGGTTAATTTAATATCCTTATTTGGCGTAAAATAATATCCGCGGTCTGTTGGATTTTCAGCATAAATTACTCTGGAAGAAGTAGTTTTAATAATTGGAAGGTAGGTGCTGTCTGATAGTACTTTTTCAAGTAATCCAAACTGCCTGGGCTTTGATTGTTCATTATTGCACCCAAGGATTGCGATCAGCAGAACAAAGTAAATGGCTCTCATCAAGTATATTGTTAAAGTTTGCAAAACAAGTAGTTTTATCAAAAAACTCTGGCTTAATTTACTATTTGCGTTCTTTGGCTGAGCGTTAGGGCTTTTATATTTAGTTGGAGGAAAGAATGGTCATTTCGAAACGTGGCGTTGACAAATCTAAGCTAATGCATTAGTGCCACGTATCTTGACTTATATAGTCAAGGATTTCTATATTAAGCGTCTCAAAACGAGCAGATTTATTATAAACCCTAAACTTTACAGAGAAATGAACAATTTTTTATTAAAAATACTCAAAGCAGGTTTACTTGTCGGTACTTTAGATATTCTGGCAGCCTTCATTCACTACATTATTGCCTCGGGGAAAAGCGATCCCTTTGTTGTTTTAAAGTTTATCGCAAGCGGTGTTTTTGGTAATGAAGCCTTTGTAGGAGGGAATATAATGATTGTAGCAGGACTTATTTTACACTATATTATTGCCTTGGGATTCACCCTGTTTTTCTTTTGGCTTTCCCTAAATTAAGCCTTCTTTCAAAGAATAAAGTTCTGACAGGAATTACTTGTGGGATTTTTATATGGTTGGTAATGAATATTGTAGTAGTTCCATTATCAAGAACTCCTGAGCAACCATTTAATGTTGCCGGTGCATTTATTAATGTTGTTATTCTCGTGATTTGCATTGGAATACCACTTTCTTTGATGGCAAACTCTTTTTACAAAAAGGCAAGTAAGTAAACCTGTGAAACAGCATTGCCTTTAACTTAAGCATTTTGGTGATTTTTGTTTTCTTCGGCTGAGATATAAAAGCTTTTAAATAAGAAAAATGCAACCCTATTAGGATTCCCCTACCGGTACCTCTCATGGGGTGCTGATGCTTACCCCGTTCCCATTTTCT
>DASPJL010000112.1:0-4378 GCA_035628645.1 Cytophagales bacterium
GGTATGGTGCCAGCGGGAATGGATGATTGATAGCGCAACTGACATAGTATAATTATTAAGGTTGATAAAATTTACGGTTTTATGAGTTTATCTAGGCTTATAGCTACGGCGAGGTATATAGCTATGAAAGTATCCTCTGCAGGAACAGGACGAATTTCGCCTCCTAAAGTAATATCAACAGGCGTAACATTCGTGGTTAGCCGCCATTTTGTCAAAAGATATGGAATAAAAACTCTTTCTTTTTTATATTTTTTTACGCCATTGTCATCAGTACTTTCAAGCTTTAGTGCATCAAAAAAAGTAAAACCAGCTGACGGTTCAAGGTACAAATCAAAGAGATTTTTAATATTTACTTTAATGGGAACCCCAATACCTAAGTAAATATCATAAAATTTTTGGTAGTTATATTTTGGACTTATGCCTTTAAAACCCTGTAAAACCTTCCCCTGTGTTGAGTCTGTGCGATTATATACAAATGTATCTTGGCGGATAAGTTGTTCATTATACGTTGTCGTTTGATTTCTCCAAATTAGTTCGCTATTAAGGGACAAAAAAACTGTATGCCACTTACTCTTATCTAACGTATGCAGTAAATTTAAATAAAATCCCCAGTTATTATAAGTAACCCGGGAATTAACGGAATAAATTTCTCTTACGTACTTGGTAGAGTCAACAACAGACATTCTTGTGGATGGGTCTGTAAAGTAATTTTCTGATCGAGGAACACGACCGCTTGAATCTGCGCTAAAATAACTATAATTAAATAAGCCTAAATTTAGGCCGTCTCGGGATTTCCATTTTGATGATTGAAAAATATCAGGAAGAAATATATCCAATACTCCAGCGAAATTCTTAAATGTAGGAGTTCCAAAAAAATCAAAGTTGCTACCTGTTACTAATCTAACTTTCCATAAAGAAGTGTCTGGGACAGAAACAGGTGTGTCTTGGCTAACATCCTTAATTATAAATAATTTTGATTTAGTAATTGTTGTGCCTGCACTGTCGTATACAAAATTTAAAACAAATTGCTCGTCATTTTCTTTGAAGGCGTCGGGCTTTACTATAAAACCGATTGTCATGAGGTACCCTGAAGCCGATGTTAAATTTTGAAGGCCAACATGGCTCCCCACAATAAAGTCATAATCCATTAACCTTGTTGCACTTAAATCAGAATGTTGAATTGTAATTTGAACTGGATCGGGCATAGAATTACCTACCATTTTTAAAGTTAAGTAATAATAAGAGTCTTTGGAAGACTCTTTAAAAATGGCAGTATCAACATCAAATGTTAGATTTTGAGAATATTGTTTTGAAATTGATAAGGTAAAAACTATGAGTAGTAAAATTACTCGATTCATATAGTAAAGGTTTTATTTTGTAGATTGATAGTAAAAATTTAACAATATTAAAAACTAATTATTTACTAAACAAACGAATTTCTTGAAAATATGATGAAAAATATTTAAATTTTTACTTGGTAGTGATGAGTTCTGTGTAGGCACTGAACCCCCTAGATATTTGACCGTCGATACAAAGCTTTAAAAGTATTCCGTACCTAGGTAAATTAATTAAATCTATGGCGTCAAATGCCGGGTAAAACTCCCGCTCCAAATATTGCGCATCTGTAGCACCGACTCTAAATGATATAACGGTGCCCACATTTCCGAAAATAGCTGCTTGGATTGGCTCTGGAAGCTGCTCAATGTATTGATGAGTCAGGAACAGCGACAGTTTATATTTCCGGGCCTCAGCCAAAATATCCGCGATAGAATCTGTAATAAAACTGTGGCACTCGTCAATGTAGAGGTAAAAAGGAACACGCTGATATTCAGGAATTGTTGCGCGGTACAGTGCATTTAATTGAAAGGATGTAACTAGCATGCTTCCCAAAATAGTTGATGCATCTTCTCCCAATTGGCCTTTAGAAAGATTGGCAATGAATATTTTGCTTCGGTCCATTATCTGGCTCATCCGTATCCCTTTGGTCGGTTGGCCTAGGATGTTTTTAAGTGGTCCGCTTGCTCTAAAAATCCCCATTTTATTGAGTATTGATGCGATGAATTCGCTTCGCTGTTTGGGGGAATATGCTTCATATTCATTCTTCCAGAACGTAATAATATGCGGATTGGTCACATTGTCTAATACCTTGTCCCTAAATGCAGTTTCGGTTAGCAAGGGTTGTATATCAAGCAAAGTAGCATTGGGGTAGCATAACAGTGTTAATAGCGAATACCGGAGAATATGCTCCAATCTCGGACCCCATGAATCTCTCCATATTTTTTTAAATGTTGAAACGAGTCCTGACGCCACCAAATGATGATAGTTTGGATGAACGCCGTGTATAGGATTAAAGGAAATGAAGGTATTGACATCGGCAGGATTAAAGTAAATAAGGTCATTCTTCCGGACTTCGGGTATATTTTTTATTAATGTCTGTGACACGTCTCCGTGCGGGTCTATAATTGCTAACCCTTTGCCCTTTTGTATATCTGATAGAGCCATGTTAATAAGCAAAGTGCTTTTACCGGTGCCTGATTTACCGATTACATAAACATGGTGTAGGCGGTCTGCATCCTTAATCCCGAAGGGTTTATTTTGGTTGCGCCAGTTTGTAATACCGATAGGAGTAATATGGTTATCCATATTTACATCCTATAATCTTAAAAAAGACTATGTAATAGGGGCAAATTTGACGTATTAGGCAACTTTGCCTGCCTTCCGTTCGGGAAGTATGTTTTAGAAAATTGGTATATGCAGAATCCTTTTTATGGTAAAATGGAGGAACAAAATAACCAATATGTCCCCGAAATACCCAGTTTACGCAAAGGTAAAATTAACCGGGTAGAGCAAAAACTTCGGCAGCTTGGATATACAGAAAGGCGCATACAGCAGATGAAGGATTATTTATATGCGCTTTGCTATCACGTAATTAAAACAGAATTAGACAAGCAATGAATAATAACCCAACCCCGCCTATATATTCTTTACTCTATACACGAGTTTCTTCTAAAAGCCAGAAAAGTGAAGGCTCGGGCGATGCAAGCCAGGAAGTACGGTGCTTGGAATATTCTAATTTAAAAGGGTATATATACGAAAAGACGTTTGAAGATATTTTTACAGGTGGCGGAAACTTTATGAATCGTAAAGGTATGGTACAGCTTCTACAGCATATCGATGAAAATAAGCAAAAAAGATATGTAGTTATTTTTGATGATTTAAAACGCTTTGCCAGAGATGTTAAATTCCATATTCAACTTCGTGAAGCACTGGACAAACGAAACGTAAAAGTTGAATCACCTAATTTCACATTTGATGACAGTCCGGAAGGAGAGGCGCATGAACTCTACACAGCGGTATCTAACCAATTGGAACGAAAACAAAATCAGCGCCAGGTTATTCAAAAACAAACTGCGCGTCTTGTTGACGGATATTGGCCATTTCATGCCCCTATTGGCTACACTATGCGCAAAGTTGAAGGTTATGGCAAAATACTTTTTCCTAACGAAAAGGCTGAAATTATAAAAGAGGCTTTGGAGGGGTTTGCAACATTTAAATTTTTAAAAAGAATAGACGTCGCCCAATTTCTAAAGGAAAAGGGGATTTTTGGCAACCAGCTTGCTGATAAATATATAGAAACAGTAACAAGTTTATTAAATAATATTCTATACGCCGGATATATTGAATATGCAAAAAGAGGCATAACCCGAAGGAAGGGGAGACATGAAGGGATTATTACCATAGAAACCTTTGATTTAATACAAAAACGATTAAAAAAATCAGAAGGTGCACGAATACGGAGAGATATTAGAGATGACTTCCCAATAAGGGGTTTGGTTAATTGTGCCCTATGCAAAAATAAGATGACGGCAGCTTTTGTAACCAACGGCAGGCACCGTAAAGAATACGGATATTATCACTGCTGTAAACCAGGGTGTCCATTAAGGAGTAAAACAGTATTAAAAAAGATAATTGAAAAACAGTTTGATGAATTACTTGTCGAAAAGGACTTTAATGATGAAATTATCGAACTAGCTGGTGCTGTATACAACGATGCCTGGGGGACAGAAATCGAAAATAGGGATGACAAGCGTTCCAAAATGGAGGAAGAAATTAAGGACTTGGAAAACGAAATTGACGGCCTCTCCGAACTCGCATATCAAACAAAGATTCAGGTTGTACGAAGTCAATATGAAAGGCGAATTGAACGCCTGGCAGCTCGAATAGAGGAGTTGCAAAACGAAATTGATAAGAAACCGGTAGTATACCAGGTTTCCTTTCAAACCTGCTACGATAAGGTGGGTCAATTGTTAAAAAGCCCTTATACTGTATGGCAATCTTGGTCAGCGCTAGAAAAACAAAAGCTATTTTTATTCTTTTT
>DASPJL010000113.1:0-41547 GCA_035628645.1 Cytophagales bacterium
AAAATACTTGTTCTAATCCTGAGTACGTAAAGATTTTGAAGCTTTAATGAAAAAAATAAAGTGGATTTTATTGAATTTAAGAAGGTGCGACTTTCAAACTTGCTTATAAAACTTCTTTTCTCCTTTTATACTGATTTATGTAAATTAATACTGATTTTTTTATCTCTATAATTTTATCTCCGTAACTCTAATTAACCAACAGAAAAATTATTAAGCACATAGCTTCTTATTCAAAATAATAGGATTCCCACATGTGAGTACGAAAGGAGAAGAAAGAAAACTGAAAGGCAGAAGAAAGATTTGTGGGAAACTAAGAAAGTGTAAGTAACGAAGGTGATCATGATGTTAGTTGGGAAGCTTACACTTTCCCTTTTGTGGGATCATAAATAAAAAATCCAAACTTGTTAAAAGTTTGGATTTTTTATTTAACATATTGAAGCTTCTGATTCTGAAACAAATTATCCTAAATAAGATTTTAAAAGTTTTATACCTTCACCAGAACGCAGTTTTCTAAGCGCAGAATCCTTTATTTGTCTTATCCTTTCGCGCGTAAGGCCCATATTCTCACCGATATCTTCAAGTGATTGGGTGTAATCGTAGCCTATTCCGAAGAATCTGGTAATCACTTCTTTTTCTCTTGAAGACAAAGTTGTCAACAATCTATCCAACTCTGTTCTTAAAGAGGCATCATTGGTAAGTAAAACGTCAGTAGGCGCCGCGTCCGGATCGTGAATTACATCATAAAGATTACCGGCATCTTCGTTTTCAAAAGGAGCATCAAGAGAAGATTGACGAAAAGATGCACCATTTGCACTTTTAATATCTTCAACTTTTACCCCGAGATACTCTGCCAATTCTTCGTGAGTAGGTTCACGTTCGAATTTTTGCTCAATAACAGCAGACGCATTGTTTATATGAGAAAGATCTCCAATTTTATTGGCAGGAATTCTTACAAGTCGTCCGTTCTTTGCCAAAGAATCCATAATAGATTGACGAATCCACCATACCGCATACGAAATAAATTTAAAGCCTTTTGTTTCGTCAAACATTTTGGCCGCTCTTATCAAGCCTATATTCCCTTCATTTATAAGGTCATTTAAAGGCATTTTTGTATGCTGATATTGTTTGGCAACAGAAATGACAAACCGAAGATTTGCCCTTACCAGTTTATCGCAGGCTACCTGGTCGCCTTGTTTAATTCTTCTTGCAAGTTCTACTTCTTGTTGAGCAGTAAGCATTTCTTCCCTGGCCACTTCGTTAAAATACCTCTCTATGGTAATGCCATCCCGATTGGTTATTGTATTGGTGATTTTTAATTGTCGCATCGTTAAATTTTTTTTAAATGATATCCCCTTCTTCCTTTTTAGTAAATACACTATATAGACAACAAATGTTTTTTATTAAAAATTTTAGAGTCAAAGAAATCCTTAAAGATTTAGTAATCAATTAAGATGATGTCATAATTAACTAAATCGAATCATAGAAATTACAAAGGCAGCAGTTAAAAAGTTCATTAAAATTTAAATTTTTAGGATATTTTATTGAATTTAAATACAAGGGACTATGGAATCAATCGGAAAGTTGTACGGAGGTAAATTCGAAGAATGGATAAAAATGAACAACCAGCGCCTCCACTTCTTTCTTCCGACACCATAAATTTGGATCAGTCGGATTTCTAAGGGGGAGCTAGAATAGTTTAAAAACGTTCGGAAGGCTCTGGTGGAAATAAAAAGTTGGGGATAACTCTGCACTTTAGCCCATCTTAAAATAATACCAAATATGCCTCCATCGAACCTAGAGCGAACCTAAAGCGAACCTACAGCGAAGGAACAAAATGCTAGGAAAGCGGCTTAAAAATTGGAATAATACAAAATCGAGTTGATGAAACGGTTGAGAGGTAACAAACTTAGCAGTTTTCGCTGTCCATCTAATTTATTATCTGAGCCATGTATTCCCCCAACTTTTCTGATTGATAGGTGAGAATATGTAATTATTTTTAACATGACTAAAGTGCGGAGCTGCCGCCAACTTCTTGAATTGGAATAAGGGACTATGAGAACAAATGAAGAAATAAAAAAGGATCGGCTGAAAAACCGATCCTTTAAGTGGTGATGAATGGAATCGAACCATCGACACAAGGATTTTCAGTCCTTTGCTCTACCAACTGAGCTACATCACCGCCAAATGTGGCGCAAATTTATTATTATTTTATTACCTACCAAACATTGTTAAAAAAAATGCTGATAATTATTTCTTGAAGAGGAAAAAAGGTGCAAATATTAAAATGATTTCTTATTATAACATATAAATAGAAATATTATGCATGCCGAGTATTTTTTAGGACCTTTAAGTAATTTTTCGCCGTTAAAAAAGTATTAACTAAATCCTTATGAATTACATTCCTCAGATTCTATTTGCCCTGATTCTTGCGGGTGCAGTGTTTTTTATCTTCAAAAGATACAAAAGAATAAGAGACAACATTTCTTTAGGCAGGCAGAAAAAAATTAATGACAATCCGGGAGAAAGATTTAAAACAATGCTTTTGATCGCTTTCGGGCAGAAGAAGATGTTTGACAAGCCTCTTGTGGGTCTTTTGCATTTGCTGGTTTATCTGGGCTTTGTAATCATTAATATTGAAATGCTGGAAATTGTGATTGATGGATTATTCGGTACCCACAGGGTGTTTTTAGATCTGATGGGAAACTTCTACGCCATACTGATTAATGTATTTGAATTTTTAGCCGTAGGAGTAATCATAAGTTGCTCAATATTCCTGATTCGCAGAAATGTATTGAAGCTACGAAGATTTTGGGCCAGGGAAATGACTCAATGGCCCAAAACAGATGCCAATATTATTCTAATCGTTGAGATTGCCCTTATGGTGGCGTTTTTGTCAATGAATACTGCCGATACCGTTTTGCAACATAGAGGAGTTCCTCATTATGCTCAAACAGGTTATTTCTTATTCAGTAATTTTTTAACTGGCATCTTTTCAGATTTGACTACCTCCCAGTTAATTTTTGTGGAGAGACTAGCCTGGTGGGCGCACATTTTGGGTGTTTTAGGTTTTGCCATCTATATCACTTATTCCAAGCACCTGCATATATTTCTCGCCTTTCCTAATACCTACTTTTCGGATCTGAAGCCAAAAGGTAAAATGATCAATATGCCAGAGGTTACAAGGGAAGTTAAAAGTATGTTAGGCATAAACGATGGAGCAGTCGACCAAAATGATGCTCCACAGGAGATCGGCAGATTTGGTGCAAAAGATATCAACGATCTGAGTTGGAAAAACCTTATGGATGCATACAGTTGTACAGAATGTGGACGTTGTACTGCAGCCTGTCCGGCTAATATTACCGGAAAACTGTTGTCCCCAAGAAAAATAATGATGGATACGAGAGACAGGATGGAAGAAGTTGGAATGTCACTTGATAAAGGTGGTCCCGGATTACAAGATGGGAAAGCTTTATTGGACGACCATATTTTAAGGGAGGAAATATTTGCTTGTACATCTTGCCAGGCTTGTGTACAAGCCTGTCCGGTAAATATTGATCCGCTTTCTATTATTCTTCAGATAAGACGCTATATTACCATGGAAGAAACCAAGGCCCCTGCGGCTTGGAATTCCATGTATTCAAATATTGAAACCAATATGGCGCCATGGAAATTTTCTCCATCCGATCGCTTTAACTGGTCAAAGGATATAAAATGAAATTTTTGAATGTTAAATTTAAACGTCGAGTTAAACAATTCATACCAATAAAATGAGTGAAAAAACTTTTGAAGTGCCCTTAATGGCTGAGCTTGTAGCGAAAGGAGAAGTTCCTGAGGTGTTGTTTTGGGTAGGATGTGCCGGTTCATTTGACGACAGGTATAAAAATGTTACCAAAGCTTTTGTTAAGATTTTAAATAAGGTAGGGATAAAATTTGCCGTATTGGGTACAGAAGAAGGCTGTACCGGTGATCCGGCACGAAGGGCGGGAAATGAATTCCTTTTTCAGATGCAGGCTGTTTCTAATATTCAAGTACTTAATGGATACGGTATAAAAAAGATCGTTACCGCATGTCCTCATTGTTTTAATACCATTAAGAATGAATATCCTGAACTAGGTGGAAGTTATGAAGTGATCCATCATTCAGTCTTTTTGCAGCAATTAATTAATGAAGGCAAAATAGTATTAAAAGGCGGAGGAGAATTTAAGGGAAAAAGAATTACCCATCACGATTCTTGTTTCCTTGGGCGCGGGAATAATATTTATGAGGCACCAAGAGAGGTCTTACAAGCCCTGGATGCAGAGTTGGTAGAAATGAAAAGATCCAGAAAATTTGGATTATGTTGCGGAGCAGGAGGAGCTCAAATGTTTAAAGAAGCTGAACCCGGGAAAAAAGAAGTAAACATAGAAAGAGTGGAAGAGGCTTTAGCAACTCAACCTAATGTGATTGCCTCAGCTTGTCCGTTTTGTATGACAATGCTTTCCGACGGAGTAAAGAACAAAAACAAAGAACAAGAGGTAAAAGTCCTGGACATTGCAGAACTTATTGCAAAATCAGAAGGTTTATAAAATAAAATGGGTGAAGGACGGAATGAGAGAATAGAGTTAATACATTGAAATAACAACTGAATACTACTATAATGTTTGTTGAATTTGACACACTACCCCCAACAGCAAGAGTTTGGGTATATCAATCGGATAAAAAATTTAATGAAGCGGAAGCCCGATATATTTCGGAAAAAGCAGAAGAATTTATAAATTATTGGCAAAGTCATGGAAATGATCTGAGAGGTTCTGCCAAAATATTTTATGACCATTTTTTAATTTTATCTATAGATGAATCTCATTCATCTTCAAGTGGATGTTCCATAGATAAATCGGTCCATTTTATTCAGGCGCTTGAAAAAGAATTGAATATAAACTTATTAAATAGGTCCAAACAAAGTTATTTATCAGATAATACAATACAATTTTTTCCCATTCAGGCGGCAAAGCAAGTTGTTACAAATGGTTTGGTTACAAAAGAGACCGGAACCTTCAATAACAACATTATGAATAAAAAAGAACTTGAGGAGAAATGGATCGTGCCGGCTGCTGAAAGTTGGCTGGGTAAATTCTTTAAAAATTAACAATTAATATTAAAGACTATACGTTACAGGCAAGAAAGGAAGGTTTTGTATTTAACTAATATAGAGATTACTAATTGTATTTAGTTTACATAACTTTAAGCCTCAATCCTAAACCGAAATATCAAGAAATTAATATGACCCGCATTCTGATTATTGTTTTATCTCTTGGGTTCTTGATGGGGTGTAGTCTCCTTCAAAGTCCTCTGAAAAAAGCTGAAAAAAAATACGAAAAAGGAGAGTACCAGTATGCAATTGAGTTTTATAAACAAGCATTGGGAAAGAAATCCGGGAATGCTTATATAAACTTTCAAATCGCAGAATCATACAGACAGTCCAATCGTATTGGTGAGGCATTGGAGTTTTATAAAAAAGCTATTGATCAAGGAATAGAGGATGAAGATGCTCAGTTTTATTATGCCTTTGCTCTGAAAGCTCACGGAAAGTACCCCGAAGCTGCTCAACAATTGTCCCGTTATCTTCAGAAAGCGAGGTCTCGGGATAATATTAAGGTAGCAAAAGAAGAAATAGAAAATTTAAAAATTGTAAAAGAGATTGCCGCCAAAAGCAGCAAATTCGAGATCAAACCTTCTGATTATTTAAATACCCCTGCGGGAGAATATGCTCCTGCGGTAAGAGAGAATAAGATCATCTTCACTTCTTCACGCGGAGATGGAAAAATATATGCAGGAACCGGTACCCGGTTTAGTGATCTTTTTATCTATGATTTTGAGAATACCACCACAGAGACAGGACTAGTAAAACCCTTCAGAGATGGAATAAACCTGGATGGATTCCACGAAGCCGCTGCAACATTTACCAAAGATGGTAGAACAATGGTGTTTGCAAGAAGCAATAGTGGTAAAAAGAAGGACACAAAAGACGTAGATCTTTATTTAAGCAGGTTTAAAGATGGTAAATGGACTGAACCGGCTACACTTAGGATAAATGATCCAATTGCCTGGGATTCAGGCCCTGCCTTTTCCAGAGATGGAAGGACGTTGTACTTTGCCTCCAACAGGAAAGGTGGATATGGAGGAATAGATCTTTATAAAGCAACAATGGATGCCAATGGCAATTTTGGAAGAGTAACCAATATGGGCGCTCAGATAAATACTCCTGGCGATGAAATGTTTCCCTATGCTTCAGATGACGGAAAGTTATATTTTTCCTCAACAGGTCATCCGGGTCTTGGAAGACTGGATTTGTTTGTTGCCACTAAGGCAGGAAAAGAAATAAGAGTAGAAAATCTAGGAGTTCCGATGAATTCGACTGCCGATGATTTTGGAATTGCTTTCAAAACCCCTAAAACAGGCTATTTTTCTTCTGACAGAGAAGGAGGAAAAGGAGACGATGATATTTATGAATTTGTTGACACCACACCGGATGATAAAATTGTTAACTATTTTGTGGCAGGCATCACTGTTCCCAGAGATAGCCCGCAGGTAGTGCTGGAAGATGTAAGGGTTAAAGTACTGGGAAGTGATGGTACGCTTGTAAATAATTTTGTAACAGGTATAGATGGAAGATTTAAATTCCCGATCACTTTGGGGGAAAATTATACCATCCTTGCTGAAAAGGAAGATTATTTAACCAAAAGAGAGTTTTTTTCGGCTGAAGGGATAGGAATTCCAAATGAATTATTAACGAAGCCCGTTACAGATACAACTTTTGAAATGATAGTGCCAATGGAAAGAATAGTAATTGACAAGGCTATTGTTTTAGAAAATATATATTATGACCTTGATAAATTTAATATCAGGGAAGATGCAGCGATAGAACTGGATAAGCTTGTGGATATTCTTAAAGATAATCCGGGTATTAAAATAGAATTAAGCTCCCATACCGATAGTCGAAATACAGATGCATATAATATGACTTTATCTCAGAAAAGAGCAGAATCTGCAGTGGAATATATAATTTCCCAGGGAATAGACCCGGAAAGGATGGTCGCAAAAGGATATGGAGAAACCATGCTGGTAAATAAATGTAAAGACGGAGTGGAATGTACCGAGCAGGAGCATCAGGCAAACAGAAGGACGGAGTTTAAGGTATTGGAGTATAATAAATAAAGGGAATTTATAAAATAAAAAGATTTAAGGCCTCGGGTAAACCGGGGCTTTATTATTTTTGCAAAAAACTAGTCTCATGTCAGAGAAATATATGCAGCGAGGTGTTTCAGCCTCTAAAGAAGATGTTCATAACGCAATCAAGAATATTGATAAAGGAATTTTTCCAAAAGCTTTTTGTAAAATCATTCCTGATATTCTTGGTGGTGATCCTTCTTTTTGCAATATAATGCATGCTGATGGTGCGGGTACCAAATCATCACTGGCCTATATTTATTGGAAAGAAACAGGAGACATGTCCGTGTGGAAGGGAATTGCACAAGATGCAATTATCATGAACATAGATGATCTTCTTTGTGTCGGCGCTACAGAAAATATTTTGCTATCTTCTACAATTGGGAGAAATAAAAATCTAATTCCGGGAGAGGTAATTGCTGCCATTATAAATGGAACGGAAGAGGTCTTGGAGAAACTAAGATCTTTTGGAATAAGCATTTTCAGCACTGGTGGGGAAACAGCAGATGTCGGAGACCTGGTTCGTACCATAATTGTAGACAGCACTGTTACTACAAGAATGAGACGCGAGGAGGTAATTACCAATGAAAAAATACAACCGGGAGATGTAATTGTGGGATTGGCTTCTTATGGCCAGGCATCATATGAGGAGGAGTATAATGGAGGAATGGGAAGCAATGGACTTACTTCCGCCCGTCACGACGTTTTTGAAAATGTATATGCGGGAAAATATCCTGAAAGTTTTGATAAAGCCATTCCTGAAGCTCTTGCTTATTCAGGCAATTTAAAGCTCACAGATAAAATTCCCGGTCCTAATGTTACTGCAGGGAAATTAGTCCTTTCTCCAACCCGTACCTATGCTCCTATAATTAAAAAAATACTCGAAGAACACAGGCAGAATATTCATGGTTTGATTCATTGTAGCGGTGGAGCACAAACCAAAGTGATGCATTTCGTAGATAAATGTCACGTAGTTAAGGATGACCTTTTTGATATTCCTCCGCTTTTTAAAGTAATCCAGGAACAAAGCCAAACAGATTGGAGGGAAATGTATAAGGTCTTTAATATGGGGCACCGAATGGAAGTTTATGTGCCAGAAAATTTGGCTTCGGAGATTATACAGATTTCTCAGTCCTTCAATGTAGAGGCTAAAGTGGTGGGAAGGGTAGAAAAATCAGAGAAAAATAAACTGACCATCAGAAGTTCGAAGGGTATTTTTGAGTACTGATCTGAATCTATTTGTCATTATAATTAAAGCGCTTTGTTTTTTCTCATTTCTCCTATCAAAAGGTTCACCATTTGGCTATAGCTGTTTATGCCTTCCTTCTGTTGATTGGCTTTTAGAAAGAGACTATAAAAATTACTTGTAAATTCCATTAGCACCCCTGAATATTTGAGCCAGTAAGCCCTATGGGCCTTGATATCTTTTTCCACTTTTTCGGAAAGTTGAGACCTTAATTCTTCATAAGCTTTTTCGTCCGCGGCTCGTAAGGTTCGCAAAGAATAATTTAACGCCATAAAATAACCGGAATATTGAAAGTCTTTTCTGGGATGTGTTCTACAGACAAGGAAAGAAATAAAATTGGCCTCATCCTCAGCCGCAAACCCCACTTTATGAGCCATTTCATGGCAAATAACGGATGGCAGCATGGGATCAGGTTGGTCCATATTCACATTTGCCTCTGCTGTAAAAGGTATATAAATTCCTCCTGTTCCAAAGAAGGACCAGATTTGAGGTAATATAAACTTTTTAGGTAATCCATAAGAACCTTTAAGAAAAGGAAGAGATTTGGAAAGATACACGTAACCATCTTTTGCTTCTTCCAGCGCATTTTGATGGCCTTTGGATATTTTAAAAACGCCAAAATCGTCTTCTTCTGTTAATGTTCTTAAACTGTTGCATTTGGCGATCAATATTTTACATAATGATTGTAGTTCCTCCAAACTGGGTTTTTCCTCGCTATATTTTGCCAGGTTTTGGTAGGGTAACCTGAAATAATTAATTCCCCACATTATCATTATAAAAAAATATAAAAGAGAAGTAAAGGAGAGGATGGAAATAGTTGCTTTAATCAAGCCACCTCTAATGGGTAGTTTTTCCCTGATTATCCTTCTAATAAAGTGGACTGATGAAAATAATAAGAACAGAAATAAAAGGTAGACAACAACCTCTCCTAAGGAAAATGGAATAGGGTTGGTTAATGAACTTAAAAAATAAGACAACCCGCTGAAAAAACCATTGGAATAAAAGGCTTCAACGCCATTAGGAAACAAAGAAAAGATATAATATAAAAGAATCTGAATGGGTAAAAAGAGAACAAGTATTCCTTTGATGTTCCTTTTTTTATTCTTCATAAATAGTAAAAACGGTATTAGATCGGTTTTAATTTATTCCTGTTCTTTTATTTCTGTATTGCTGGCAAAGGCTATGCTTTTGCTGTCTGGCGACCATCCCGGAACATTAAAAGAGCCTTGTCCTCCATATAAATAAGCTACTACCTTAGGCGTACCTCCATTTATAGGCATGATACGAAGATAAACATGTTTATAATAAGGATGGTCGTCAGGCTTTACATCTTGACCATAACTTATAAAAATGACTGATTTTCCATCTGGTGAAATATGTGGGAACCAATTATTGAATTCGTCGTCTGTTAATTGTTCCTGCTGACTGCCATCTGGTTTCATCCTCCATATCTGCATTAGACCTGAGCGGGTAGAATTGAAATAGATCCATTTTCCATCAGGAGTATACTCTGACCCGTCATCCAATCCCTTGGCTGTGGTTAACCTTGTTTCTTCTCCTCCTTTGCTTGATATTTTATAAATATCATATTCGCCGTTTCTTTCTCCTGTGTAAGTCAGGAATTTTCCGTCTGGTGACCATCCGTGTAAATAAGAAGGACCTTTGGCTGTAATACGGGTTGGGGTTCCCCCTTGTGCTGGCAAGGTGTAAATGATGGATTTTCCGCCTGCATCTTCAGTATGATTGCTAATTCCCATCTTCTTGCCGTCGAATGACAACACATGGTCATTGTTATTTCTTTTTGCAAAACCCGTATTTATTAAGGTTGGTTTATTGGTGGTAAGGTCGAATCTGTAAAGCAAGCCTTTGCTGTTGAAGATTAATGCTTTTCCATCAGGTGTTGAATTGGGCGCCTCAAAATTTCCGGAAGATTGATGAATTACTTTACGAGATCCGGTTTCAATGTCGAGTATCTCAAGCTTGCTTCCTAAGTAATCTTTATATGGAACCAATGATTCTTTTGCCGGTATTACTATTCTTACATTTTTAAAGATCCCTGTTTCTGCAACATCAGGGTTGTGAGCACAAACAAAAAGCCCGGCAAACACCTCATCCCCTAAAGAAATATCGGTAATGGTATCTCGCGTGAAAGTATCACCGAATTTTGCCACTGACATGATGAATGTATTACCCTTTCTTTCCAATTGAATTACATCAGCCCCAGTAATCTTCGATTTTAGTTCTTCTGTATTTCCTCCATTTGTTCTTCTAAATTGTAATGAAGCTAATCCATTCCCATGTACTGAAACACTGGCATGAGCAGAATTTGAATTAAGATTGGTTCTGATCATCCAGCCTGATTTTCTATGAGGATCTACTCCTTTTCCTACCAGGGAAACCTGCGTGGTAAGGATGAAATCTCCCTTCATTTTTTTCCAAATAAAGTGAAACTCATCTTTTTCTCCCCAAATGTTTGTTCCCGAGCCTTCAACAGTATAGTTATCAGCAATGGCTGAGTAAGTTGCCGATCCTGGCCTTTTTACATGTCCAATATCCTGATGATTTTCAAAAATTCCCAAAGGATTATTCTGAGCGAACAAATCAATGGCTAATAGAAAAAATAGAGCCTGAATGATTAGATATTTAAAAAGGACTGAAAGCGATTTCATGATGTGTAAATTTTAAATGAAGATAAGATTTCTATTGACAGTTAAGTATGTATGTACATTTTTTTTAAGAAAGTTGAAAATTTTTTAAGAAAATCCTAAGGTATGGAAATCTTGATCAAAATTCTTTTATAATAAAAAAGCATAGGACCTGCCTATGCTCTTTTATCTTAAATGTTATGTGAAATTAACCGCTGCAAGATTCACATGCATCAGGGTTATCAAGAGAACAAGCCATGTCAGAGACTTTTTGATCTTTAGCTACAACGGGTTGTAGAGAAACATCTGCTTGTTTTTCAACTGTGAACTTGATTGCATCTGCTGCGGCTTTGGTTCTCAAGTAGTACATACCGGTTTTTAAACCTTTCTTCCATGCATAGAAGTGCATAGAGGTTAATTTACCAAAGTTTGGATCTTGGATGTGAATATTTAAGCTTTGGCTTTGGCATATATAAGCGCCTCTGTCAGCAGCCATATCAATAATTTTCTTTTGGCTGATTTCCCAAACTGTTTTATAAAGATCTTTGATCCTTTGAGGAATTTCAGAAATATTTTGAACGGAACCATTTGCAGCGATCAACTTATTTTTCATGGAATCATTCCATAAATTCATTTTGATCAGGTCTTTTAATAAATGCTTATTTACTACTACAAATTCTCCTGATAATACTCTTCTTGTATAAATATTTGAAGTATATGGTTCAAAACACTCATTATTTCCAAGAATTTGAGAGGTAGAAGCTGTTGGCATTGGTGCAACTAAAAGAGAGTTTCTCACGCCATGTTTCTTTACTTCTTTCTTTAAAGAATCCCAGTTCCATCTTCCTGATTTAGGAGTTACTCCCCACATATCAAACTGGAATATCCCTTTGGAAACAGGAGAACCTTTAAATGTTTCATAAGGACCTTCTTTGATGGCCAGGTCTTTTGATGCAGTCATTGCAGCAAAGTAAATGGTTTCAAATATGTCTTCATTCAGACCTTGTGCTTCAGGTGACTCAAAAGGCATTCGTAATTTGATGAATGCATCCGCCAATCCTTGTAC
The DNA here is from genome assembly GCA_035628645.1 of Cytophagales bacterium. Classification (GTDB taxonomy): domain Bacteria; phylum Bacteroidota; class Bacteroidia; order Cytophagales; family Cyclobacteriaceae; genus DASPJL01. Next base: position 12,164 of record DASPJL010000113.1, read on the forward strand.
GCCAAGCCCAATTGGTCTGTGACGAAGGTTTGATCTTTTTGCTTCCTCTACAGGATAGTAGTTTACATCAATAACTTTGTTTAAATTCTTGGTTACCACATAGGTAACTTCAAAAAGTTTTTGATGGTCAAACTTCCCGTCAATTATAAATTTAGGAAGTGCAAGCGAAGCCAGGTTACAAACGGCTACTTCATCTTTGGAAGTGTACTCCATAATCTCAGTACATAAGTTACTGGATTTGATCGTACCTAGGTTTTTTTGATTTGACTTCTTGTTTGCTGCATCTTTATACAGCATGTATGGAGTACCGGTTTCTGTTTGAGATTCAAGTATTTCGAACCAAAGATCCTGGGCTTTTACTGTTCTTCTCGCTCTTCCTTCTCTTTCATATTTTTCGTAAAGCTTTTCAAATTCTTCTCCATATGCCTCTGCAAGACCAGGCGCTTCATTCGGACAGAACAATGACCATTCTGTGTTTGCTTCCACTCTCTTCATAAAGAGATCAGGCATCCACATTGCATAGAATAAATCCCTGGCCCTGTTCTCTTCTTTTCCGTGGTTTTTCTTTAAGTCAAGGAATTCAAAAACGTCTGCATGCCATGGTTCTAAATAAATAGCAAAAGCTCCTTTTCTTTTTCCACCACCTTGATCCACATATCTGGCAGTATCATTAAATACCTTAAGCATAGGAATTAATCCATTGGATGTCCCGTTGGTTCCTTTAATGTATGATCCTGTGGCTCTTACATTATGAATGCTTAGGCCTATACCTCCGGCAGATTGAGATATTTTAGCGCATTGCTTTAAAGTATCATATATGCCGTCAATACTATCATCTTGAATTGTTAGTAGGAAGCAGGAGGATAATTGTGGCTTGGGAGTACCTGCATTAAATAAAGTAGGTGTGGCGTGAGTAAACCACTTTTCAGAAAGCAGGTTATACGTTTCTATAACTGAATCAACGTCATGGTGATGAATACCAACAGCTACACGCATTAACATGTGCTGAGGTCTTTCAACCACTTTGCCATCTAATTTTAATAGATAAGACTTTTCAAGGGTTTTAAATCCAAAGTAGTCATAGTTGAAATCCCGGTCATAGATGATGGAAGAATCTAATAACGCGGCATTTTTTCTGATTACTTCATATACTTCCTTAGAGATGAGCGATGCATTCTCACCTGTTTTGGGGTCTACATAAGTATACAATCTTTTCATGGTGTTTGAAAAAGACTTGCTTGTTACTTTATGCAGGTTTGAAATAGCAATTCTTGCTGCTAAAACAGCAAAATCCGGGTGTTTTGTAGTAAGTGAAGCAGCGGTTTCAGCAGCCAGGTTATCCAACTCTACAGTTGTTACACCATCGTAAATCCCTGAGATTACTTTTTTAGCAATTTCTACAGGCTCAATGTAATTCATATCCAGGCCATAGCAGAGCCTTTCAATTCTTCCTGTGATCTTATCAAACTTGACAGATTCACGTCTTCCATCTCTTTTAATTACTAGCATCTTTCAAAGTATTGGGTTAGTTGGAATAAAAAGTTTATCATAGGTTCTTTACTGTAATTAACTGACTTTGACTTCTATCCAATATACTTAATTAAAACAAATATTCTTGTAATAGGATTCAATTTCTGTTAACTATTATGCTTCAGCAAAGAATAGGTTTAGGTTTATTAATTGTTTTAAATGTTATCTTCTTGTTTTTTGTAAAACCAGATCAGTATTAATTAAAAATCTTCATCCAAGGTAAACTTTGGTCCTCCGTCTTTTTCGTTTACACTATTCATCACTCCGGCTTTTTGATATTCTGCAACTCTTTTTTCAAAGAAGTTTGTTTTTCCCTGTAATGAAATCATTTCCATGAAATCAAATGGATTGGTGGCATTGTATATTTTATCGTATCCTAATGCAACCAATAATCTGTCTGCGACAAATTCAATGTATTGCGACATTAAAGTGGAATTCATGCCAATCAGGTTTACAGGCAATGCATCAACAACAAATTCCTGTTCGATGGTTACTGCTTCTTTTATAATCGCATAAACCTGCTCTCGGGTTAATTTATTTTTAAGATATTTTTGGTATAACAAACAAGCAAAATCACAATGTAATCCTTCATCCCTTGATATTAATTCATTGGAAAATGTCAAGCCTGGCATCAAGCCTCTTTTCTTTAACCAGAAGAGGGAGCAAAAACTACCTGAGAAGAAAATACCTTCTACCGCTGCAAAAGCCACCAGCCTTTCGGCAAAATTATCGCTCTCTATAAACCTTAATGCCCACTCTCCTTTTTTACCTACACAAGGTATGGTTTCTAATGCATTGAATAATTTATCTTTTTGTTTACCATCTTTAATATAAGTGTCTATTAGAAGCGAGTATGTTTCGGAATGAATGTTTTCCATCATGATTTGATAGCCGTAAAAGCATTTGGCTTCGGAAAACTGAACTTCATGGAGAAAATTGGCTGCCAGATTTTCATTAACAATTCCGTCACTTGCAGCAAAGAACGCTAAAACATGGGATATAAAATGCTTTTCACCAGAATTAAGGCTTTCCCAATCTTTGGTGTCTTGGCTAAGATCTATTTCTTCTGCCGTCCAGAATGACGCCTCCGCTTTCTTGTACATCTGCCATATGTCATCATACTGAATAGGAAAAAGAACAAATCTGTTTTTATTTTCCTTTAATAGTGGTTCTAAGCTTGCCTTGTCCATAATTGCATTTTTTTAATAAAAAAGATTAATAAAAGAAGTACGCTGCTTTTTTTATAGCTTATAAACTTACATAATTAAGATGGTACTTGTTTTAAAACAGACCCTTAATAATTTAAAACAATTAAGGTTAAAATTGACCCTTGTTCCCACAGAATAGGTTCCGGGAATAGTTGCTACAAAAATAATAAAAGGTCTATAAGTTCAAAGACATTTAAAGTGTGGATAACTTTTCGTAAAAAAAATTACTTTTAATAACTATCTGAATATCAATTTTGTGTATAAATAGGATTAAATCATGATTTTTTTGAGAATTGAATTATATAAGGTTTTGAGAGGTTAAAAATTTTATCCAAAATATTTTAAAAAAGAATTAATTTGATTGCGGGTTTGCTTTTAAATAAAAATGAAATATCTTTGCAGTCCATTTTTAAAAATATAAAGCATTTTTGCGATGTACGCTATAGTTGAAATTGCGGGGAAACAATTTAAAGTATCTAAGGATCAAAAAATTTATGCCCCACTAATGTCTGGAGATGCTGGCTCTTCAGTTGAGTTTGATAAAGTTTTACTTACTGATGCTGATGGAGATATTCAGATAGGTGCGCCTCTTTTAAGCGGTGTGAAAATATCAGGTCAGATACTAGGACATGTGAAAGGAGATAAAGTACGAATCTTCAAAAAGAAAAGAAGAAAAGGCTATAGAAAATCACAGGGACACAGACAAAAATTTACTCAGATACTAATTCAGGATATTGTTAAATAAATAGAACAATGGCACACAAAAAAGGAGCGGGTAGTTCAAAAAACGGAAGAGAGTCACACAGCAAGAGACTTGGAATTAAAATTTTCGGTGGCCAAGCTGCCATTGCAGGAAATATTATAGTAAGACAAAGAGGTACAAAACATCACCCTGGAGTAAATGTAGGTATTGGAAGAGACCATACTTTATTTGCTTTAACTGATGGTGTAGTAATATTCAAAAAGGGAAAGAACGAAAGATCTTATGTATCTGTTGAGTCTATAGAGGCTTAATTTAGTTCCCACCTAGTTTGAAGGCACATAATTTGAGATTATGTGCCTTTTTTTGTGATCGGTCCTGCTTGCATTATTTTTTTTAAAAAACTATAGGTTCTGATTAATTTATTATTTAATATTATTTTTAAGACCTTCATTTCTTGAAATTTATACTACTTATATATGAATTATCTTAATACGTCCATCGAAGAGCTGCATGCTTTTGGAAAGGCTAAACGTCAGGAGTATCTGGAAGCTGCTCCATTTCCAAATATTTATTTTGATAATTTTTTTAATCCGGCCATCATCTCAGAACTCTTGAGTGAATTTCCGGATTTTAAAAAAAATACTGAGTTGAAATTTGAAGATCCTAATCAAATAAAATTGGCTTCAAATGGAGAATATAAATTTGGGGAGAAATCAAAAAGATTTGCTCACTTCCTTAATTCGCAGCCATTTCTTGAGTTTCTTTCCTACCTTACCGGTATTGATTCATTAATTCCCGATCCATACTTTGAAGGTGGTGGTTTTCATCAAATCCTCCCAGGAGGTCTATTGAAAATACACGCAGATTTTAACAAAAGCCGGATTACAAAGTTAGATAGAAGACTGAATGTACTTGTTTATTTGAATGAAGACTGGAATGAGGAATGGGGTGGTCATTTCGAGTTATGGGATCAAGACATGAAAGGTTGCGTAAAAAAGATACTTCCTATATTTAATAGAATGGCAATCTTTACTACTACAGATTTTTCTTTTCATGGGCATCCTGATGCGCTAAAATGTCCTCCGGATAGAAGCAGAAAGTCCCTGGCCCTATATTATTATACCAATGGGCGCCCGGAACATGAGGTAGTTAAAGGGCTCGAGGCTCACAGTACCTTATTCAAAGCGAGACCTGATTCAAATGATAAGAAGCTTTCCCTGAAAGAAATGGTTAAGCAAATAACTCCTCCAATTATATTTAATGCTGCTAAAAAATTGGTAGGTTAATTCCTGATATTTTGAACCAATCTCTTCTATGATGGAGATTGGTTCTTCTTTTTTATGAAACAAATCCATAAATCTTTCATGCTTCGGGTAGATTCAATACTTTTTTGTAGAATTGAAAGTTAATGATGAGATAATTTCTAAATTCTTTGAGATTTAATAAATCTTTATTTTATAAGTTCAGCGTTATTCTTGTAGTCTTTTTAAGCTCTTGTCTGATGGGTTGTAAAAGTTATAGAACTATAGATGTCACCAGGGCAAGAAAGAAAAGCATTTTTTATAATCCCGAAAAGAGAAGAACCAATAAACCACCCAAGCGCGTTAAGAAAGTGAAAATGAAGGTGAAGTAATAAATCGTTTTACATTCCACTTCTATTCAATCTCTCATAAATTATATTTGATTTTGTAAATCATATTTTTTATGAGAATAGTTCAATTAGTTGTTTTGCCTGTTTTAGTATTCATAGTTCTTTCAATTTTTTCTAATTCTTGTCAGGCCCAGTCAGAAAAAGCCGTATTCCTTATACAGGCACTTGATGGAGGAGGTAAGGTTTCGGGCCAGGGAACCGGTTTTTTTATCGACTCCAAAGGCGTTGGCATTACTTCTACTCATGTGTTCAAAAATGCTTTCAAAGTTCAGCTTGTTTCTTCAGATAGCGTTGTTTACTCTGTTACAAAAATTTTATACCATGATTTGGAGCGCGGTGTGGTAAGGTTTCTTGTTGATAATCCTCAAAACAATTCTTTTGCTACCCTTTCAATTAATAATGGACTAACCAATAAAGGCGAAAAGGTTAATATTATCCGAGCTGTTGAACCAAAAGTTTCAAAGAAAACGGGAAGTGAAATTACGTTGGCTAAAGTAATAGAAGGTTATGGTACGCTCTTGGAGATAAAATCCCCGGGTGGGGCAGAATTAAATGGAGCGCCTGTGCTTAATTCCCAGGGAAATGTTTTGGGATTATTTGTAGCAGAAATGACCGGAATTTCTGGTCAGGAACTGGTCATCGATTTATCCGGAATAAAGGCATCTTCTGATAAAGGCACTTCCTATAATGATTTTATCAAGTCTTTAAAAAATGATGAATCTTATTTAAGAGGGATGGTAGCTTTGGGAGAAGCCAACGACGGCAAAGCGCTTCTATATTTAAGACAGGCTGCGGTTTCTTTTCCTAAGAATCCTTATCCATCTTTCTTTACTGGCGAAATAAAATTCGGCAAAAAGGATTTTTATGGTGCTATAGAGGATTATACAAAAGTGATTACGCTGGATCCTAATAATAAAAAAGTCTACGAGAACAGAGGTTTAGCAAAATTTCTGGTAAAAGATTATCAGGGAGCAATTGCAGATTTTGACAAGGCAATTCAATTACAGGTAAGCAACGCTACTATTTATGCTTCAAGAGGTAGTTCAAAATATGAAATTAAGGATTATCATGGGGCTGCTGATGACTTAAATAAAGCTGTGGAACTAGGCGCTAAAGACCCTCAGATTTTTTATAATCTCGGAAATTCCAAATTTAGAATAGAAGACTTTCAAGGCGCAGTGGAAGCCTATAATAAGGCTATAGCCGCAGGCGTAAAAGATGAAATTGTTTTTAACAACAGGGGAAAAGCCAAGCTTTTTACCAAAGACCTAAAAGGAAGTATTGAGGACTTTACTAAAGCCATTGAAATAAAATCTGACTATGAAAAGGCTTTTACAAACCGGGCCGAAGCAAAATTTGAAATGAAAGACTTTGCCGGTGTTGTGAGTGATTTGCAAAAGGCTATTGAACTTGGCGCAAAGGAAGGAGCTGCATACGCTATGTTGGGTACTGCTAAATATGAATTAAAAGATTTTTCAGGTGCTATTCTTAATTTAAACAAAGCGACTGAAAAGGGAATTGTTACCCAGGAAATTTTTTCTATGAGGGGACTTTCCAAATTTGAAACCAAAGATTTTAAAAGTGCACAATCTGATATCAATACTGCTCTTGAAAAAGGCGCTACCGAGGGAAGGTTATTTTATGCAAGGGGTATTTGTAAATATGAGTTAAAGGACTATAAAGGATCTATTACAGATTTAGACAACGCAGAATCAAAGAGCATAAGTGAAAATCTCCTTTTCTATACAAGGGGAAATTCAAAATATGAGTTAAAGGATGATGCGGGAGCAATTACGGATTTAACCAAAGCAATCGCAGGGGGCATTAATGAAACACTGGGTTTTATTAATTTGGGAAATGCAAAATACAAAACGCAGGATTACAAGGGTGCAATAGGGGCGTATGACAAAGCCATTTCATTAGGTATAAATGAAGATGTTGTTTTTAATAATAGAGGAAAAGCCAAACTTTTAAATAAGGATCTTAATGGCGCATTAACCGACTTTGACAAAGCTTTAAGCTTAAACTCAAATTACCAAAAAGCGCTTGTGAACAGGGGTTTGACCAAATATGAGTTAAAAAATTATAAAGGAACCATCGAGGACCTTACAAAAGCTGTAACAGGAGGAGCAAAGGAAGCGGAAGTTTTCTACGCATTGGGTAATTCCAAATATGAACTTTTGGACTATACAGGCGCAAGTATGGACTTAACCAAAGCGATAGCTGCCGGTGCGGACGATAAGCTGGTTTTTTATAACCGGGGCAATGCAAAGTTTGAATTAAAAGATTATTCAGGCGCTGTTTCTGATTTAAATAAGGCTGAGGAAAAAGGGGTTAATGATGTAAAACTGTATTCAAACCGGGGCAATGCCAGGTTTATCATGAAGGATTATACGGGCGTAGTTGCAGACCTTAATAAAGCGGTGGATTTGGGAGCAAATGAGATGATCATTTTTGCTAACAGGGGAAATGCCAAAAATGAACTTAAAGATAACAAGGGAACCATTGAGGACTTGACAAAAGCGGTTGGTTTGGGATATAATGAAATAGTAGGATTTGTAAATCTTGCAAATGCGAAATTCAGAGAGGAGGATTATAAAGGCGCAATCGCCGATTACGACAAAGCGGTCAGCTTAGGAGCGAATGAAGCCGTTCTATATAATAATAGGGGCAAAGCAAAACATAATCTCAAAGACTTGAATGGTGCACTTACAGATTTTGATAAGGCTTTAAGTATTGATCCAAATTTTACTAAAGCAATTCAAAACAGAGGAATGACAAGGTATGAGTTAAAAGACTTTCAAGGTGCTATAGAAGACTTGGATAAAACCGTCAAATCAGGAGTGGCAGACAAAGCTGTTTACCTATATCTGGGGAATTCAAAGTATGAAATTAAAAATTACCAGGGCGGTTTATCGGACTTAAGTAAAGCCATTGAAATGGGGGTGAATGACAGTAAGGCTTATTTCAATAGAGGAAATTGCAGGTTTTATTTAAAAGATTATAAGTCTTCTATTGCCGACCTTGACAAGGCTATTTCTATGGGGATTGTTGATCCTCTTGCTTTTTTAAACAGAGGTAACTCGATGCATGAGTTGAAGAACTACAAAGGTGCGTTGGAAGATCTGAATAAAGCCATCGGGATGGGTGTGAATGATGCACTGGCTTTTCATAACCGAGGAAACGCTAAATACGAAAGTACTGATTTTGAAGGCGCCTTAGCTGATTTAAATAAATCCATCAATTTAAACCCTGATATACCTACGGCATACGCTTACCGGGGGAATACCAAATTCCGGCTTAACGATTATACAGGTGCGATTGCTGATTATGATAAGAATATTTCTATGAGTGGGGGAGACGCCATCGTTTTCAATAACAGAGGGAAAGCCAAGGTAGAGTCTGGTAATGCGAAAGAATCTATTGCAGATTTTGATAAGGCAATTGAATTGGATGCAAAATATGTGAAAGCTTATTATAATCGAGGTAGCAGTAAGTTATCATTAAAAGAATTCGAAGGTGCAGTGAAGGACCTGGACAAAGCAATTAATCTTGGCGCTGATGATGTCCAGACTTTTAATGCCCGGGCAGATGCTTTGTTTGCCTTAAAGAAGTTTGCCCACGCCGAAAACGACTATGACGTGGTTGTGGATAAGGGTACAAAGACTAAAGAAGTTTATTATAATAGAGGAATTTGCAGGTTGGAACAGTCAGATTTTAAGAATGCGATCATCGATCTGGATAAAGCCATCCAACTGGATACTAAAGATGCAAATCTTTATAACGACAGGGCAACTGCAAGTCTTGCAATAGGAAATTCAAGAGGAGCATTGGAAGATCTCACCGCTGCCATTAATATTAATCCTAATAATGCTGAACAATATTATAACCGTGCATTATTGAAAGAAGCGTTAGAGGATTATGAAGGGCAGGCTAATGACCTTTCGAAAGCAATTGAGTTAGCGCCGAAAGAAGCAAGGTATTATTTTGAAAGAGGAAATGCAAGGGGAAGCATGGATGATCTTGAAGGTGCTATCGCAGACATGAACAGGGCCATAGAAATCAACCCGAAAGACGGAAGTTTTTATGCTATCCGGGGCAATTCCAGGTATCAGTTAAACGATATTTTGGGAGCCTGTGAAGACTGGACAAAAGCTGCAGGAATGGGTGACCAAAAGGCCGCTTTTTCCCTTAAACAATATTGCAAGAAATAATCAACATTAGACATTGATATATGGTGTCTTGTCACCAAAAATTATCAATACTTTATACTTAGTTATTTAAACCAGATAGGAGATATTACCTCGTTTTCTGGTTTAAATTACCACAACATCGCCTCATCGATTGCCACATTATTAATCTTTTTTAAATACTTTTTATCCTGGTTTAATTTCACTATACTCACGACTCGTTTATTGCTTTTACCTAAATGTTAGAAATTGTGGTTATCCTTGTGCTATTGGTATTCGGCCTGTTATTGATTTTTGCCGAGGTTATATTTGTTCCCGGGACGACTTTTGTTGGTCTAATAGGGGTATTGTTTTCGGGAGTGGGTATTTATCTTACTTTTAGTAATCATGGAGTAACAGCCGGTTGGATAGTGCTTGCAGCAAACGTTGTTTTGTTAACCTGGGCTATCGTATATGGTCTAAAAGCAAACGTGTGGAAAAGGTTTTCTTTGCAATCTTCCATCGACAGCAGGTTTAATAGTGAAACGCAAATAATAATTAATGTAGGGGATATCGGACAAACTATTTCTGACCTTAGACCAATCGGAAAGGCCGATTTTAATAATCAGGTAATTGAGGTAAAAACCCTGGGGAATTTTGTAAAAGCAGGTGTTAAAGTAAAAGTCATTAAATTAGAACCAAATAATATCTTTGTAGAAACCTTAACAAATTAATTAATGGAACCAATAGTTTTAGTTGTAGTTGTCATTTTATGTATAATCGGCTTTTTCCTTTTCCTCTATTTTGTTCCTGTTAACCTATGGATCACCGCCATTTTTTCCGGTGTAAGAGTCGGGTTGTTGGAGCTTGTATTTATGAGAATACGAAAGGTGCCACCAAGGATCATTGTTGAATCTATGATTACCTCAACTAAGGCAGGTTTGAACCTTACTACCTCTGAACTGGAAACACATTATTTGGCTGGAGGAAATGTCCGGTCTGTGATAAAAGCATTGATTTCAGCTGATAAAGCCAATATTGTGCTTTCTTTTAAACAAGCTACAGCAATTGACCTTGCGGGTCGTGATGTGTTTGAAGCGGTTCAGATTTCTGTAAATCCACAAGTAATCAACACTCCTAATGTGGCTGCAGTTGCTGCAGATGGTATTCAGTTGATAGCCAAGGCACGGGTTACTGTGCGGGCAAATATTGCTCAATTGGTTGGAGGTGCCGGAGAAGAAACCATACTCGCCAGGGTAGGCGAGGGAATAGTGACTTCCATCGGTTCAGCAAAATCCCATAAAGAAGTGTTGGAAAATCCTGATAAAATCTCAAAACTTGTTTTACAAAGAGGACTGGATGCCGGTACAGCTTTTGAAATTCTTTCCATTGACATTGCTGATGTAGACGTAGGAACAAATATTGGAGCAAAGCTGCAAATCGACCAGGCCAGTGCAGATTTAAAAGTTGCGGAAGCAAAGGCAGAAGAGCGAAGAGCAATGGCTGTGGCTGTAGAACAGGAAATGAAAGCCAAAGCCCAGGAAGCTCGAGCAAAAGTTATCGAAGCTGAAGCTGAAATTCCTAAAGCAATCGCCGAAGCTTTTAGTAGCGGAAATTTGGGAATAATGGATTATTACAGAATGCAAAATATTCAATCGGATACTGAAATGCGTGATTCTATTGCCAACTCAGGCAAAAAATCCGATAAAGCAAAATAGTAAATTAGTAGAATTGTGATTGTTTAATGTTGGAGAAAAACAAAGAGTGTTTTTCTCCAATTATTTTTAAAGAAACCTCGCTATCATCGCGAGCTATACTTAGCTGATTGTTGGCAAGCCCTCACAAAGAAAAAACAGCATGATTCTTCAAATCAAAACTTATTATTTTTTTAATTATCTTATTTTTTTCATTTCCTTAAAATGCTCAAAAAAAACTCTATAAGCGAAGAAGGTCAAAAAAGATCATACTGAGGATTTTAAAAATGAAATGATGCGGCTGCTTACGATATTCCCATGCTATGCTGACTCGAAAATCACGTAAATTTTTACTGTTTTCTTCTCAGGTTCTTTTAAAAACAAGTATTGGGAATCCAAAGTAATTTTTGAAGCCGTAAACACTTTGAATGGTGAGTTTAGAAATTTTGAAAAAAAAGGAATTTAATTTTCCACATGGATTTTCCTTGGAAGAGTAAATATGAATTTTACTCCTTTCCCATTGTTAGATTCTATCCAGATTTTGCCTCCTTGTTCTTCCACGATTTTCTTTACAATTGCGAGTCCAACCCCTGTACTTTCCTTCGTATCTCGGGCGTTTAGTGTTTGGAATATTACAAAAACCTTTTCGTAATATTCAGGCGCAATTCCCGGGCCATCATCTGCTACACTGAACTCAAAACAATCATTACTGACATTAACATCAATGGTTAAAGTGCCATTTGGTTTATCATGGTATTTGACGGCATTGCTTATCAGGTTAGAGAATATTTGTTCAAGCCAGATGCTATTTGTTACAACGGTAGGCAGCTCTTTTAAGATATTCACCGTGAAGCTGGAAGGAACACCTACTACATTTATGACTTCCCTTACCAATTCATTTATGTTAACTTCTTCCACGTTTGTTTTGGCCCTTCCTACCCTGGAATAACTTAATATTCCATCAATTAAATTCTGCATGCGAAATACTCTTCCTCTCAAGATCTCCATGTTGTGTTTCACATCTTCTTTGATTTCTTTACCCAAATCTTCCTCTATCCATTCAGAAAGGTTTGCGATTGCTCTTAAAGGCGCCTTTAAATCATGAGAGACAACATAAGCAAATTGGTCCAGTTCTTTATTTGTTTTTATCAAATGAGCTGCAGATTCCTGGAGTTTTTGTTCTGACATTATTCTTTCGGTTATGTCGAGTGCAAAACCGATCAAACCTCCTTTATGTGCAATATCGGGGAAGATGAAATATTCATAGTATAAATCCTTACCTCCTACTTCCTTCCGATTTATAAATGAAATATATTCTCCTTCATAAGCCTTTTTTATGAGAAGGGCTTCATTTTCAAACGTAGTAAAAATATTGGTTCCTACCAGTTCATTATCTATCAGGTTCAGGTTGTTCAAACCGGTGCCAATGGATTGAGTAAAGATACCTTCATTATCCAGTTTAAATACAAAAACGGGCATGTTGGTCACAATTCCATTTAAGATCTGGCTTTTTTCAATAATTTCCCTTTCGGCTTTTTTCTTATCTGAAATATCTGTGCCCATAAAGAGATATCCTGTTATTTCTCCCAGTTTATCTTTTAATGTGGTGGCAGTAATTGATATAATTAATTTGGTTTTGTCCTTGTGGATAAAGGTCCATTCATTTTCGTCAACATTTTGAATGGAAAGCTTTTCCACGAATACACTAAAACCCGGCTCGACTGGTGTTTTAAGTTCGGCGGATAATGCCTCAGCTTTTTCTTTAATTTCTTCTTGTAGATAAAGGGTAATGATATTGCTTTTGTCTACGACTTCCTCTTTAAGAATCCCAAGCATTCTTTCAGCCCCTTTATTAAAAGTTTTAATTTGACCGGTAAAATCCGTAGAAATGATTGCAAAACTTGAACTATCCAGAACAGCTTTTTGAAACACTGTAGTTTTTAAAAGTTCTTTTTCAAGCTTTTTTCTTTCGGTATTGTCCCTGATGGAAAGAATACTTACCGTTTGCCCATCTGTTTCCATGGTTTTGGAAATAACTTCAGCAGGGAAAGTGGAGCTGTCTTTTCTTACACCCAGGGTTTCTATTGTTTGAGAGGAAGTTTCATTGTTTACTATTTTCCGGTAAATGCGCGGTAAAAAGTGAAACAGATTCATGCCGATGGCTTCTTCATTTTCATAACCAAAGGTCTTCAGAAAATTAGGATTAAAATCCAACAAAACGCCATTTTTGTGTATGGCTATACTTTCAAAAACAAATTCCGAAAGTCGTTTATATCTTTCTTCATTTTCAAGAAGTTGCTTTTTGATTTTCCTTTTTTCCGTGACATTCCTTCCATGGAGGTAAATCCTGTCTCCTTTAAGCTTAAGCTTCCATTTAAAATATTTTTCTTTGATGTTTGGCCTATAAATTTTTGTCTCAAATTCATACAGCATTTCTTCCTCAACAGAACTTAATAAATTCTTTATTTTGATCTGCTCTCCACTGTCTAGAAGGTCTAAAAAGCTTAATTTACTAATATCAGAATCAATACTTAAAAGGCTAATTAATTCTTTGCTTGCCCTTTCAAAGAGAAAAGATTTTGAATTAAGGATCGCCAATGTTTCTGATGACCCTGTTAAAAACTGACTCAGAATGCTGGCTTCTTCATCCAGCTCCTGGCTGTGTAGTTTGATTTTTATAACCTCGGTGATCTGGTTGGTAAGCATTTTTACAGCTTCCTTTTGGCTTTCATCTAACTTTCTGGTAATGATATCCATAAAACACAATGAGCCTACCCTCTCATCACTCACTATTAACGGGGCTTCCAGATAATATAAGATGTTGTGGTCTTTTAGGAAGGAATTATTAAAGAATGGTTGCGATTTTATATCAGGGATTTCGAAAATGTCCTTGTCGTTGGGGTCATTATCAAGCAGATATTCAACTTTAAAATTTTCTATTCCGATTTCAGAAAGAATTGTTTGCGTTTTGTCCTTAGAAAGTACGATTATTGAAATAGGTACTTTAAAATAAAATGATGCCATTGTGGCAAGGGAATCATATATATTAAAGTTATTGGAAATTGACATTGTAGGCCCCGTAGTTTGATGCTAACTCACTTCCTTCATAACAAAATCTATTCCCAGGATTTCACTATAATTCTCCCCATCAGCAAGCATTTGTTCGTCATTTTTATTATAAAACCAATTGATTTCCAGTTGTCGTCCTGCGCTTTCCAACTGTGCAATTCTTTCAAATAGTTGAAGGATACATTTTGCCGAACTGGTATTAAAGTATTTGAAATGAATATTTACAATAGTTTGTGATTGTGGATCTTCAATATATTTATCCAACCAACTGAAAAGTGGTTTATAGAAATCCAGGGCATATTCTGCACAAGACATGCCTTTCACTTCAAATATTCCGGTTTTGTTATCGAATTTTACTTCCGGCGTTTTAAGCGTTGATTCTATATATAAAGGCTCCATCAATTTGACTTTTTAATTTTTACTTCTAAATGAAAAAAAGAGTAAAGATTATCTACTTTAACAAAATTATAGTCAAGCTTTTCATTTGTCTTCCTGGCAATATCAATAAATCCAAGTCCCCCGCCTCCTTTTGCATTATAGGTATTGTTTGTTAAGATTTTATTATATAATATCTTCAACTCATCTATGTTAGATTTGTTGATTTCTTCAAGTCTTTTTTGCAAAGGTTGGATCCTTTCATTTTGGATAAAGTTTCCTGTGGAAATTATATATCCGTTATTGTCATTCTCTATCGTCAATAAAGCGCATGTAGAATCATAATTCTTTACTGGTAGTTTTTCTATCTCCTCAATATGAATACTTAAATTTTGCAAACATTCCATTAAAACACAATATACCTTTCGTCTGATATTAATGTTATCCTCAATGACATCAAGCCTGCTGGAAATAATCTGCAGAATCGAATCTATCAACTGAAAGGTAACAGTTCCTTTATAGCTCAGTTTTATGCTATTCGGAAGCATGTTTTTATATATTTCAAAGTAACTTTCCATTTAATAAAATTTAGGAGAAACGACCGGCCCTTTTTTCTTTATTATTGTTCTATCTCTTTTAGATTGAAAGGTAGACTCAGAATCTCACTATAATTCTCGCCATCTTGTATCATTTGCTCATCATTTTTTTCATAAAACCAATTTATCGCCACATTATACCCATTTGACTTTATAGCTTTGAGTTTTTGAAGCAATAACAAAAGTGATTTAGCGGAACTTGTGTTAAAATATTTGAATTGGATATTTACAATAGTTTCAGACAATGGGTTTTTAGAGTAACTGTCGAGCCATTCGTTTATAGGGGCATAAAACTCTCTTGCATATTCTGCGCATGACATTCCTTTGATGTCAAATATTCCTGTGGAGGCATCAAACAATATATAAGGTGTTTTTAAGGTTGGTTCTATCTTCAGCGGTTCCATTATTATTTAAGCTTTATTAATAGTGATTTGTAAAGTGAAAAAAGAAATGTTTTCTTTCACTTGTTGAAAACTGTAATCCAATTTTTGACCTACTTTCATTGCAATATCTAAAAAACCCAGTCCTCCTCCTCCTTTTGTATTAAAGCTGTTGTTTTGAAGGATTTCATTGTATTTCTTTCTCAAATCTTCTTTAGACAGGGAGTTAATTTCTTCAATCCATTCTTTCAGGCTTTCAACCTTTTCTGTAGAGATAAAATTAGCGGTAAGTATTCTATATCCTCCGTCTATCGAATCGATCATAAATAATACTGCATTTGAATCATATTCATTGTCTTGAAAATTTTCGCCATCTACATGATTACCTAAATTCTGAAGACATTCTATTAGTACACCAAAAACTTTTTTCCTGGTATTTATATTTCCTTCAATTCTATCTAATCGATCATTAATAGCCATTACTATTGAGTCTATTAGTTCAAAAGTTACGGATCCTTTAAATATCATGGAAATGCTATTAGGAACCATATGCTTGTGAATATCAAGAAAGTTTAACATAAACTTTTGTTTTAAGAAGATCAACTTAGGAATAGTTTGTAATATCCCATTCTAATAAGTTTCAAGATATATGTAATTGTAAAGTATTTGATTATGTTTAAAATACAAATGGCACTTAAGTAAGAATTGTAATCACAAATGTTGAAATACTGGATTAAACCTTGGGAATTCAATTTGTTGATATTCTATAAAATAAAAAAACTGGAAAAAAAAATTTCACTTTAATAATGGTATTTGCAGTTCAAAAACAGTTTCTTCTCTTATTTCAGAATGGAAGATTACATTTCCATGAATAATTTTAGCTGCTGTCCTTGCAATAAATAACCCTAGTCCTGACCCATGGGAACGCTCGGTGCCTCTGTAAAAAAGGTCAAAAATCTTATCCTTGATCTCCTTTTTAATTCCGATTCCGTTGTCGTTGATAAAAATATTCAGAAAGCCTTTATTTATAGCCGCGTTTATTCTTAAGTATGGCACCTTGCCAATGCTTGTATCGGCATATTTTACGCTGTTTTCTATCAGGTTTTCAAGAGTAAGTAAAAGTATTTTTTTGTCGCTTTTGATTACTAAATCCCCGGGCAGTTCGTTCCTGAAACTAATCAGAGCATCCATATTTGTTTGCCTGACCATGGCTATTATTTCATCAACAAGCAAATGAACATCTACTAATTCTATCTCCGGTACATATTCCTTTAACCTGTTTATACTTAGCAGTCTTTGTAGAATATTATCAAGCAACAGCGCAGTATGGTGGATTAAAAGATGGTATTGATGGAGGTGTTGTTCCTTGCTTTCAATTAGTACCAAGTTCGATAAACCGATCATTCTGGCCAGCGGTCCCCTTAAGTCATGTGAAGCTCTGTAGACAAAATTATTAAGCTCTCCTACCACGGCTTTAATCTCCTCCTCGGTTTTAACCCGCTGGGTAATATTGGATGCCAGCACCAGTTTAGCTTTTCTGTTTTCAAAGGTGATCGGATGAGAATAGATCTCCACTATGATGATCTCATTATTCTTCTTCATGTGTTTCCAATTACTTGAAAAGGAATATTGATTGTTGTCATTTTTCACACTTTCCATCAAACCAACATGGTCTGAAGAGGGGCGAATATCGAATAATTTCATGGACAAAAATTCTTCCCTGCTATATCCATAGGTCTCTATCGCTGCATTATTTACCAGCAAAAAATCAAGCGTCTGCATATCGTAAACCCACATGGGGATAGGATTGCTTTCGAAAAGCATCATGTATTTTTTCTCACTTTCAATTAAAGCGGTTTCTTTAACTGAAATTTTCCTGGTAAACGTTGTTAAGACTGTGTAAAGGAAAACCAGGGAAAGTAGGAGAAGGGCTAACCCATTAAGAAGGAACATCTCCTTTACTTCAGAATATTCTTTTATTCCTGAAGATATAAAAATGTTTGAGGTTAAAATCCAGATGAGGCCAAGTGAAAGGTAGAGAAAAGAGATAAGAAAAGGAGTAAATCCGTTGGTGTTTCTTAAAATTTTTTTAACCAATAAATCTCGCATATTAAGAAAGCCCTAACGCCATTATTTGTCATTTACGTTGGAAATTAAAAGGAAAGATTCTAAATATTAAAAAATATTGAATTTAAAATGAAGGAATTTTTCTCCTTTTAAACTTTTTTTAAAAATTATGACCGCGGTTCTTTTATTCCAAACTTAAATAAAAAATGGTCGTTTAAAACTTTCATTCTACGTATTTGCCTTCCCGATAAATGAAATGGCCTAGTTTTAAAAAAAAGCAAAATTGGATACTTAGTTTAAGGTATAATAAGTAGTTTTAAAGTAATCAACCTAAAAAAGTCTTCAAAAATTCTAATCAAAATATAAGCACTTTTAATGGATACCAAACAAAAAAATGTTTATTCTGAAGTAGCAGCGGATACTTTGGATAAGAAAGAATTATTAAAAGTGTTGATGGAAGTTAAGAACGGAAATTTTTCTGTGAGAATGCCCATCGACCAGCTTGGAATAAATGGTAAAGTGTGTGATACCCTGAATGATATAATAGAGCTAAATGAGCGAATGATGCATGAGTTTACCAAGGCCCGGAACATTATCGGGAAGCAAGGTAAACTGACGGAGAGAATTGAACTTCCCAGTCCAAAAGGATCCTGGTATACAGGGGTGGACTCCATAAATAAATTAATTTCAGATCTTGTTCATCCTACTATTGAAATAGCCAGGGTAATTGGAGGTGTGGCAAAAGGGAACCTTTCGGAACAAATGCCATTAGATCTCGGTGGTCGTGAACTACAGGGAGAATTTCTAAGAATAGCTAAAGAAGTAAACGACATGGTGAAGCAGCTTAACCTTTTTACCAATGAGGTGACGCGAATGGCTAGGGAAGTAGGTTCGGAAGGAAAGCTGGGAGGACAGGCCAAGGTAAAAGGTGTTGCCGGTGTGTGGAAAGAGCTTACGGATTCTGTGAATCAGATGGGAAGTAACCTTACCGCACAGGTAAGAAACATTGCTGAGGTAACCACAGCGGTAGCAAACGGCGACCTTTCTAAGAAGATTACTGTGGACGTAAAGGGCGAGATCCTGGAATTGAAAAATACGATCAATACCATGGTGGACCAGTTGAACTCATTTTCTTCTGAGGTAACGCGGGTGGCGCTTGAGGTGGGTACAGAAGGAAAATTGGGTGGTCAGGCCCAAGTAAGAGGTGTGGCCGGAACCTGGAAAGATCTAACAGATTCTGTGAACCAAATGGCCAGTAACCTTACCGGCCAGGTTAGAAATATTGCAGAGGTAACTACAGCCGTGGCAAGGGGTGATTTATCCAAGAAGATCACAGTGGATGTAAAAGGAGAAATCCTTGAGTTGAAGAATACCATTAACACAATGGTGGATCAGTTGAACTCATTTTCTTCTGAAGTAACGCGGGTAGCGCTGGAAGTAGGATCAGAGGGAAAACTCGGAGGACAGGCTAAGGTAAAAGGAGTAGGCGGTGTGTGGAAAGACCTGACAGATTCTGTGAACCTGATGGGATCAAACCTTACTGCCCAGGTTAGAAACATTGCCGAAGTGACCACAGCGGTTGCGATGGGCGACCTTTCCAGAAAAATTACCGTGGATGTAAAAGGGGAGATCCTGGAATTGAAAAATACCATCAATACTATGGTGGATCAACTGAATTCATTTGCCTCTGAAGTAACTCGTGTGGCGCTTGAAGTAGGTTCAGAAGGAAAGCTTGGCGGACAAGCCAAAGTAAAAGGTGTAGGTGGAGTTTGGAATGACTTGACGGATTCTGTAAATCAAATGGCTTCCAATCTTACTGCTCAGGTTAGAAACATCGCAGAAGTAACCACAGCGGTGGCAAACGGCGACCTATCCAGAAAGATCACAGTAGATGTAAAAGGAGAGATACTGGAATTGAAAAATACCATCAATACTATGGTGGATCAATTGAATTCATTTGCATCGGAGGTAACTCGTGTGGCGCTTGAAGTAGGTACGGAAGGAAAGCTTGGAGGACAGGCGAAAGTGAAAGGTGTAGGCGGGACCTGGAAAGACTTAACGGATTCTGTAAATCAAATGGCCAGTAACCTTACCGGCCAGGTTAGAAATATTGCCGAAGTAACCACTGCCGTAGCAAACGGTGACTTATCAAAGAAAATCACAGTAAACGTAGAGGGTGAAATCCTAGACTTGAAAAACACCATCAATACGATGGTGGATCAGTTGCGGGCTTTTGCATCGGAGGTAACGCGTGTAGCCAGAGAGGTAGGAACGGAAGGAAAACTAGGAGGGCAGGCAACGGTAAAAGGAGTAGGCGGGGTTTGGAAAGATCTGACTGACTCTGTAAATAACATGGCTTCCAATCTTACCGCACAGGTACGTAACATCGCGGAGGTAACAACGGCAGTGGCGAAAGGAGACTTATCCAGAAAGATCACTGTCGATGTAAAGGGAGAAATACTGGAATTGAAAAATACTATCAATACAATGGTGGATCAGTTGAATTCATTTGGGTCGGAGGTTACACGGGTAGCAAGGGAAGTAGGTTCGGAAGGAAAGTTGGGTGGACAAGCCAATGTGCCCGGAGTTGGGGGAACATGGAAGGATTTAACAGACAGTGTAAATAAAATGGCGGGTAACCTGACTTCCCAGGTTCGAAATATTGCGGAAGTAACAACCGCCGTAGCCAACGGTGACTTATCGAGAAAGATTGAAGTGGATGTAAAAGGTGAGATCCTGGAACTTAAAAACACCATCAATACAATGGTGGATCAGCTTCGGGCCTTTGCTTCTGAGGTAACGCGGGTAGCGAGAGAGGTAGGTACGGAAGGAAAGCTTGGTGGTGAGGCTACTGTAAAAGGAGTTGGTGGTGTTTGGAAAGATTTGACGGATTCTGTAAATCAAATGGGTAGTAACCTTACTGCCCAGGTACGTAACATCGCCGAAGTAGCGATTGCAGTGGCAGATGGTGATTTGTCCAAAAAAATCACGGTGGACGTGCGGGGGGAAATCCTGCAATTGAAGGAAACTATTAATACAATGGTAGATCAGCTCCGAGCCTTTGCTTCGGAGGTAACGCGGGTAGCAAGAGAAGTGGGAACAGACGGTAAACTTGGAGGATTGGCTTTCGTGCCCGGTGTGGCAGGAACATGGAAAGATTTAACGGATTCGGTAAATCAAATGTCGAGTAACCTGACTTCGCAGGTGCGTAACATTGCTGAGGTAACCAAAGCGGTAGCCAGCGGTGACTTATCGAAGATGGTAACCATTGACGTAAAAGGGGAAATCTTTGATTTGAAGAATACCATCAATACCATGGTGGATCAGTTGAGGGGTTTTGCTTCGGAGGTAACACGGGTTGCCAGAGAGGTGGGTACGGATGGAAAATTGGGAGGACAGGCCAATGTACAAGGTGTAGCCGGTACCTGGAAAGATTTGACGGACTCTGTAAATCTTATGGCTTCTAACTTAACCCTTCAAGTTCGCGGTATTGCGAAAGTGGTGACCTCGGTTGCAAAAGGCAACCTGAAACAAAAACTTTCTATCAATGCACTTGGGGAGGTTGCTCAGCTAACCGACACAATTAATGAAATGATCGATACGCTTGCAGTATTTGCCGATCAGGTAACTACGGTGGCAAGAGAAGTAGGGGTAGATGGAAAACTTGGCGGACAAGCCAGCGTGCCGGGAGCATCCGGTACCTGGAAAGATTTAACTGAAAACGTTAACCAGCTTGCTGCAAATCTTACTACCCAGGTTCGGTCAATTGCAGAAGTAGCATCTGCGGTAACAAAGGGAGATTTGACCAGAACCATCCGGGTGGCTGCCAAAGGTGAAGTGGAAGCTTTGAAAGATACCATAAACCAAATGATTGCCAACCTGAGAGAAACTACTTTGAGAAACCAGGAGCAAGACTGGCTGAAATCCAATCTTGCCAAGTTCACTCAAATGCTTCAGGGACAAAGGGACATCAATACAGTAACCAATCGTATACTTTCTGAGCTTGCTCAGGTGGTTATTGCCCCGTTTGGTGCATTCTATATCCTAGAACAAGGCGAAGATGTTCAAAATGTTAAGCTTAAATTATTCTCTGCTTTTGCCTATAAAGATTCCTTAAGCATCCCTAAAGAATTCAAGTTGGGAGATGGACTTGTCGGACAATGTGCCATGGAAAAGGAAAGAATCTTACTGAGAAATGTTCCTTCGGATTATATTAAAATCAGTTCAAGTTTGGGTGAAGCCAAGCCACTAAGTGTAATTGTGCTTCCTGTGTTATTTGAAACCAAGGTAAAAGCTGTAATTGAACTTGCTTCTTTCGAAACATTTAACCAAACCCATCTTGACTTCCTGGAACAATTAACAGAAAGTATAGGTATCGTATTAAATACCATTGAAACGAATACAAGAACGGAAGGACTTCTTTCTCAGTCGCAATCACTTGCCGATGAATTGAAAATGGCCAATGATGAACTACAGGATAAGGCCGGACTTCTTGTAAAGCAAAAAGAAGAAGTGGAAGCCAAAAACAAAGAGGTAGAGGAAGCAAGGAGGTCATTAGAAGAAAAGGCCGAGCAGCTCACCCTTACCTCAAAGTATAAATCTGAGTTCCTGGCCAATATGTCCCATGAATTAAGAACGCCTTTGAACTCCTTATTAATTCTTGCCCAACAGCTTTATGAAAACCCTGATGGCAACTTAAGTGAGCGACAAGTACGTTTTGCTAAAACAATCCACTCCTGCGGTGATGACTTAATCCAGCTGATCAATGACATTCTGGATCTTTCTAAAATTGAATCAGGATTTATTTCAGCCGAACTTTTACCTGTCAGGTTTAGGGAAATTACTGCTTTCGTTGAAACCACCTTCCGGCCTATTTCTGAAGCCAAACATCTTAAATTCGATATTAATATAGATAGTAAGCTTCCTGAACTTATTGAGACGGACCTTCAAAGGTTAAACCAAATATTGAAAAATCTGCTTTCAAACGCCTTTAAGTTTACGGAAAAGGGTGAAGTAATGCTGAAAATTTATAAGTCTAACAATGTTTGGAAAAATAAAAATTCGACACTGGAGGCCGCAGAAGAAGTAGTTGCTTTTGAGATTAAAGACACCGGTATAGGAATTTCCAAGGACAAGCAAGGGATTATTTTTGAAGCATTTCAACAGGCGGAAGGATCAACAAGTAGAAAATATGGAGGAACTGGCTTAGGACTTTCCATTAGCCGGGGTCTTGCCGAACTTTTAGGTGGAGTAATCGAGTTGGAAAGCCTTCCTGAAAAAGGCAGTTCATTTACTTTATACCTTCCCGTTAAAAGCATTCCTGGCCATAAATCAGTTATGGTTGGGAAAATGACAAAGGACAGACAGCCTGATATTGTGGTTCAAAATATTATCAATTCCAAACCGATTCCCAAATCACTTGAAACAAGGGACCTTGAATTGGTGAGCGAAATGATCAATGAGACAGGCGACGACCGATCAAATGTACAAATCAATGATAAGGTCGTTTTAGTGGTAGAAGATGATCTCAGGTTTGCCAAAATTATGATAGATGCAGCGCACAAATATCTTATGAAATGCGTGGTAGCAACTAATTACCTTGAAGTTTTTGATTTTGCAAACACCTATAAACCCGTTGCCGTCACTTTGGATATTAAACTTCCTGATACAAGTGGATGGAAGGTGCTGGACCTGATGAAAAATGATTTGAATCTTCGCCATATTCCTGTTCATCTGATTTCAGGAGAAGAAAACCGGTCATTGGCCTACAAACGAGGCGCTAAGAGCTTCTTGCTCAAACCGCTGAAGAATGAAGACCTTAATGCGTTGTTTAAACAAATTGTTGATTTTAGTAACAAAAAAGGTAGAAATCTTCTTCTGGTCGAAGACAATGAAATAGATTCGTCACAGATGGTTAAATTCCTTCAGGACACGGATATTAAAATCACTATTGCTCCAAATGGCAAAAAGGCATTAAAGCTCTTTAAAGAGAAGAAATATGATGCCTTGATTATGGACTACATGTTGCCGGATCTGACAGGAATGGAACTTTTAAAACAACTGAATGCTTCTTCATCCCTTGAATTGACGCCGATAATGGTTTATTCCCGCAAGGACTTTTCTAACAAAGAGCTTACCCAGCTAAAACATCTGGCAAATAGCATTATACTTAAAGATGTGAATTCGCTGGAGCGGTTGCTTGAAGAAACAGTGTTGAACCTCCATATCAATCATAAATCGCTCGCGCCTGCTAAGAAAAAGATTATAGAAGGCCTGCGCTGGAAAGAGGATATTTTAAAAGGCAAAAATGTACTTATTGTGGATGATGATGTCAGAAATTTATTTGCCCTTACCACGGCCTTCGAGAGATATGATATCAATGCCATTACAGCGGAAAGCGGAAAAGAGGCGATTACAATGTTAAATGAAAATACGGACATTGACATTGTATTAATGGACATCATGATGCCCGAAATGGACGGTTATGAAACCACGCAAAGAATAAGACGCGAGCATAAAAACAATAGTTTGCCAATTATTGCTGTGACGGCAAAGGCAATGAAAGGGGACAGACAAAAGTGTATTGAAGCAGGAGCATCGGATTATATTACAAAGCCCGTAAAGATAGATCAACTATTATCTCTTATGAGAATATGGTTATATAAATAATTAGCTTTATTTTTAATAGTTAGTTTAAAATTAAAATAGTTTGGGTTTGAACAAGCCAGAAATAAAAATATTGTTAGTAGATGATAGAGAGGATAACTTACTTTCAATAGAAGCTATTTTAGAGAAAGACCGCTATACTTTTTATAAAGCAAATTCAGGGAGACAGGCCTTAAAAATCCTTTTAAATGAGTATGATTTTTCATTGATCCTGATGGACGTTAAGATGCCGGATCTTAACGGGTTTGAAACGGCCTCGATGATTTATGAAAGGGACAGGTTGAAGCATATTCCGATAATTTTTATTACTGCCTACGATAAGAGCGATGAGAATACTTTTTTGGGGTATAAAAGCGGCGCTGTAGATTTTATTTATAAACCTATTAATCCTAATTTATTAAGGGCAAAAGTGTCTGTTTTTGTTGATTTATATAAAAAGAATCATCAATTACTGTTACAGGAACAAAAGCTTATTGCCATTAATAATGAGCTGGAAGAACGGGTAAAGGAAAGAACAGAGGAGCTTTCCAATAAGAACAAAGAGCTCGAGTCCATTAATGGTGAATTAAAAAGAATAAATACCGATTTAGATAATTTTGTTTATACTGCCTCGCATGATCTAAAGGCTCCGATTTCTAATCTTGAAGGGTTGATGGCGGTTTTAATTATGAGTCTTGATAAGAAACTTGACGAAAAAGAGAAGAAATTCTTTGAACTTATAAATGTTTCCATTTCAAAGTTCAATAAAACCATACATGACCTTACGGAGATCTCAAAAGCACAAAAAAACTCAGATTCCGAAATCGAATCGATTTCTTTTAAAGAGGTTTTGGAGGATGTAAAAGGAGATATAAGTAACCTAATTTATTCATCGGGGGTGGAAATCAAGGAAGCTTTTGAAGTTGGAGAAATTACTTATGCGAAGAAAAATTTGCGAAGTATATTTTATAATTTGATTACCAATGCCATAAAGTATCGTGATAAGGTAAGACCAATAGTTATAAGTCTGCAAACCCAAAAATCAGATGGCGGAATATTATTAACGATACAGGACAATGGTCTAGGACTGAACCAGGACCAACAGGCCAAGCTTTTTACAATGTTTAAAAGACTTCATAGTCATGTAGAAGGTTCAGGAATAGGTCTTTATATTGTCAAAAGAATTATAGATAACAATGGAGGGAAAATAGAAGTGGAAAGCCAGGAAGGAAAAGGATCAACTTTTAAAATATTTTTTAGATCATGATGGTGAAAATTGACGTGTTAATTTATAATATGAAAACATGTTCCTTATGCTAATCTTACAAATAATATGAGAAGAATATATAATCGTCATCAATCTGGGCTGGGGAAGCAACTCGAACCTCATACCTCGAACTTCAAATCTTTTACGAATGAAATTTAAAAGAATTCTTTTGGTCGATGATGACCAAATAACGAATTTTCTTAATGAGAATCTGATAAAGGAAATGAACATTTCTGACTATATTTCTATAGCCAATGATGGACAGGAGGCGTTGGATTATGTTAAATTAAATTGTCTGGGATCAGGTAATGTTAACGGGGCATGCTGCGACCTCATTTTATTAGATCTTAATATGCCGGTAATGGATGGTTTTGAGTTTCTTGAAAAAGTTTCCGAACTAAAGATTGATACTTCTATTTCAATAGTTTTATTGACAACCTCCTCCAATGAGCGTGATTTAGAAAGAGCCAAAACTTTTAACATTATGGGTTATATCAATAAGCCCTTAACCGAAGCCAAGATTCAGCAAGCAATTCAGCAAAGGAATAAGAATTAGTTTTTAGTGAATTATTTTAAAGAACTGGTAAATATGCTCGATAATATCTGAAGCGATCATACTCTCGAATCCTAATTGATAGGCCGCACAGTCACCCGCATACCCATGAAGATATACGCCTAATATTGCCGCATCAATTGAAGAATATCCTTGTGCAAGCAGACTTGTAATTATTCCTGTCAAAACATCTCCGCTTCCGCCTGTGGCCATTCCGGGGTTTCCTGTAGAATTAAAATAAATGGTCCCTTCCGATGAACATATAACGGAATAAGCGCCTTTTAATACCGTTATACAATCATTATTAACGCTAAAATACCTTAGCAATTCAAGCCTTTTTGAGCTGTTTTTTGCTTTTTCTGTTAGCCTTTCAAATTCTTTAGGATGAGGAGTCAAAATTGATTTTGAAGGAAGGGTTTTCAACAATTCAGGATATTCAGATAGAATATTAAGGCCGTCGGCGTCTATCACCAAGGGTTTTTTATAAGTAGTTAAAACGTTTTCCAACAGATTTTTTGTTAGATTGCTTTTTCCAATGCCCGGGCCTATTCCTACTGCATCATATAAAACCAGGTTTTGCAAAGTGGAGAGTTCGTTTTCCGAATCATCTGCGATACACATCGCTTCAGGGACAGACGTTTGAATAATTTGATAACCACATTTTGGCACTTGTACAGTAAGCAAACCTACTCCTGTCCGAAGGCAAGCTTTTGAAGCCAATGCAGCGGCCCCTATTTTTCCAAAACTTCCCGCCATAATTAAAGCATGACCGAAAGTGCCTTTATGAGAAAACTTTGCCCTTGCCTTTACCTTGGATTGCACATCTTCTTTCAATAAAAAATGGTGATCACCGGTTTGATGTTCAATATAAGCTTCATCCAGGCCAATATCTACTACGCTCCATTCTCCTAGAAATTTCTCATTTTCAGGCAGCAGAAATGAAAACTTTGGGAGTTGAAAAGTTAGACAATAATTGGCGTGAACAATAGGATCGCCGGGAGCATTTAACAAGTCGCAAAACAAACCCGATGGAACATCCACCGAAATTTTTATTGCTTTACTCTGATTGATATGATTCACCACTTTTGCATAAACTCCCGTTAATGCCCTGTTAATTCCCGAGCCAAAAAGTGCATCGATAATAATATCCGAATCGTGTAAAACATCAAGATCGAGTTCTGACTGGATCATAGACAAGGAATGGTCCTTCGGCAAATTATTAAAGTTGATTAAAAAATCAGGAGATCCTTGTTCATGGTTTCCTACAACCATTACTTTCACTGCATACCCTTCTTTTTTTAATATTCTTGCAATCGCCAACCCGTCTCCTCCATTATTGCCCGTTCCTGCTATAATCGTAATGGTGTAGCTTTGGTCAAATTTATCTATTAACCATTTGCAAAAAGCATGGGAAGCTCTTTCCATTAAATCCCACGAAGAGATATTTTCCTTTTGAATGGTAAACTGATCTAATGCTTTTATCTGGCTGGCTGAAAGTATTTTCATATGTTTGTTTTTTAGTTGTCACATGGAATATGCCATTAGATACTCATCCTCGTTGGGTGATTTCCAATCATGGCTATTTCATGATTTAATTTAGCTGATTGTATATATTTTAACCACGGAGGGAGCAGAGAATTGCACGGGGAACACAGATTTTTATTAAGTGACTTAAGAAAATAGAGAGGGTTTAAAATTCTTTTCAAAATTTTATATCCACCACCTCCTTAGCTTTTTTCTCTAAATCAATTTTCACCAATTGATGGTCGTTAGTGTTGGTTACAAACATCAGTCTGTTTAAGAAAAGGATGTCATTGGGTTCATTCAGACCGCTTAACAATGTTTGTACTTGTTCCTTTTGAAGATCCAATACTTTGATCTTTCCATTGTAGGTGTCGGCTATATAGATTAATCCATCCTTAGCTTCTATGCCTACGGCATGTTGGAGCAGGGCTTTTTCAACATTTCCGTCCACATCACCGAAATCAAAAAGGCCCTTTCCTAATGGTGTAGTAACTTCTTTCTCTTTGAGGTCAATTTCCCGGATGGCGCTTGCTTCTGCATCGGCGACATACAGGTTACCGCCGATTTTAGTAAGTCCGCTGGGTTGATTGAAAGCGGCCTCTTTCAAAGAACCATTGGCAAGGGCTTCTCTGCCCGTTCCCGCAAAACGAAATACTTTATTTGTCTTTAAATCCATCCTAAGAATTTGGTGATTTCCCGCACTGGCTATAAACATATTCTCTCCGTCAATAAGTAAATCCCAGGGACTGTTAGGATTTACAGGAACTCCCTGCTTGTCATCAAAATAGTAATATCCCATTTCTCCATTGCCGGCAATGGTTTTTACCGATCTTTTTTCAAGATCGGCCAATTTAATTTTATTGTTTTTTGTATCCGCTATGTAAAGAAGATTTCCTTTTAGAGCCAATCCGTGAGGTTCATAGAATGAAGCTTCGGAAAAGGATCCTTCACTATCTCCCTGTTTACCATTTCCAATAGAATCAAGTACTTTTCCGGCTGGAGAAATCTTCAGAATTCTATTGTGCCCACTATCGGATATCCAGAGGTTGCCCTCCTGTCCGGCAATAATTTTTGAAGGAAAACGAAGAGAAGTCTTTTCCTCAGTATCCAGATTAAAAGTTATTTTCTCCTCAGAAATTTCATATTCAGGCAGAAGTTTTTCCAGATAAGGTTTTAAGGCTGCATAGACACCTTCACCCGATTTTTGTCCTACAACTTTTCCTAATGGATCGATTAAAACAACCGTGGGCCAAGCTTTTATGCCATAGCTGTCCCAAACTTTAAAATCAGCATCATTAACGACGGGATGCTCAATCCCGAACTTGGCTATTGCTTTTTTTATTGTTTTTGTCGCTTTTTCCCTGGTAAACTTCGCCGAATGAATGCCAACTACCACCAACTCATTCTTGTACTCTTCTTCAAGTTTTTCAAGGTCTGGGACAATATGTTGGCAATTGATACAGCCAAACGTCCAGAAATCAAGCAAAACGAACTTGCCCCTAAAGTCTTTGAGTGAATAAGACTTGTCGGTATTTACCCAACCATATTCTGTATTAATTTCCGGGGCATTTGTTTTTGGAACTTCCATATCCGATTGTTGTTTGTCCTTATTCTGTCCTTTGCAACTCAAAAGGGTAAAGAGAAACAGGGAAAATAAGGGGAAAAGTTTTAAAGATTTTTTCATGTTTAAAGTGGACTGTTGGCTTTTCGCTATCAGAAGCCAGCTAATGGCTTTTGGTTTTTCTTTTATCAAATGAATATTTTACATTATTCTAACAAGTTTCCTAAAGGAATGACAGCGGAGTGAAGAGAAAATAGAAATTATGCCTAATAGCTAAAGGCTGACTGCTTTTACCTCTGCATCTCATACCTACTTCGTTACCCTTTTAAAAAAAGCAATCGTATGGGTCCAGGCGTCAGCAGTAGCTTCTTTGGCAAAATTAGGATTGCTTG
>DASPJL010000114.1:0-73310 GCA_035628645.1 Cytophagales bacterium
ATTGTCTGTGATTTCTACGGCCAATGAGGTTCTTCCGTGAAATCCTTTCTTAAAGGAAACTATTCTTTTTCGTTCTGTAGTGAAAGAGGCAAGTTTCAAAGCATTTTCATTTGCTTCAGCTCCTGAATTGCATAAAAACAAATTATAGCTGGGATAACCGGATATTCTGCCCAATTTCTCAGCCAATTCTGCTTGCTGAGGAATGGCAACTGAATTTGAATAGAAACCTATCTTATTCAATTGTTCCTGGATCTTATCTACATAATAGGGATGTGTATGACCAACCGAAATAACGGCATGTCCTCCATAAAGGTCAAGATATTTTATTCCGTTTTTATCCCATACATAAGACCCTTTGGCCTTCACAGGCTCAATGTCAAATATTGGATATACATCAAAATTTTTCATAGTAAAATTAGATATTAGCTGTCAGTTTTGACTATCAGCTTTTTGTGAGAAACTTCTTGTTCCTCTTCTTAAATAATTTCTTATTAGCTGTTCTCTTATTCACACATTCTCTCACTCATTATTAAAAACCTGCAGGCTTTAATAAAAGCCCCTCTGTTTCCTTCAGGGCAAACATCAGATTTAGATTCTGAACTGCATGTCCGGAAGCGCCTTTTACAAGATTGTCAATGATACTAATGATCATTAAATTTTGTCCATGTTTTTCGACAAACACCAGACATTTATTGGTATTTACTACTTGTTTCAGGTCAATATTTTCATCTGAAACAATTGTAAAAGGATGATCTTTATAAAAGGTCTTATACAAGCTCCTCGCTTCTTCCTGGCTTAAATCGGATTTAACATAAGAGGTGCAAATAATCCCTCTGGTAAAATTGCCCCGATAAGGAATGAAGTTAATATCCTTATCAAAAGAACTTTGTAATTGTCTTAAGGATTGATTAATCTCTTTCAGATGTTGATGAGAAAAAGCCTTATACACAGATACATTTCCTTCCCGCCAGCTAAAATGAGAGGTTGGTGACAGACTTTGTCCCGCACCTGTAGAGCCTGTTATTCCAGAAGTATGTACTTCATTGTTTAATTTGCCAATTGAAGCTAAAGGCAATAAGCCAAGTTCTATACAAGTTGCAAAGCAACCAGGATTAGCAAGCTTTTTTGCTTCCTTTATCTTTTCCTTATTTAATTCGGGAAGGCCGTAAACGAAGTCATTATCCGGAGAAGCAATTCTGAAATCGTGACTCAAGTCAATGATTTTAATAGAATCCTGTATTTTATTTTGATCCAAGAATTTCTTGGCATCTCCGTGCCCAAGACAAAGGATAAGCACGTCAATGTCGCTTGAAAGCTCTCCGGAAAATACCAGTTCAGTATAACCTAAAAGATCCTTATGAACACTGCTTACTTTATTGCCGGCGTTGCTTTTACTGTGAACAAATTGAATATCAACAAAAGGATGAAATAAAAGTATTCTTAGTAGTTCTCCTCCAGTGTATCCGGCACCTCCTACTATTCCTACTTTAATTTTCTTTTCCATCGTTCATAATTCTGTGGTAAATCATGGTTTGATTACCAAATATTTTAGAAAATCCTTTTACATCGTCGCCTGTCCAGGCATTATTCATCTCTCCGTACTTTCCAAATTTAGAGGACATCAAATCGTATTTTGAAGTGATTCCTACTACGTGGAAATTGTATGGGGCCAGGTAAACTTTCACATTTCCTGTTACATTGGATTGAGTATCTTGTAGGAAGGTCTCAATGTTCCTCATCAAAGGATCTAGGAAATGTCCTTCATGTAGCATATTTCCATACCAGTTGGCCAATTGCTCTTTCCAGTACAATTGCCATTTTGTGAGCACATGTTTTTCTAAAGCATGATGCGCCTTTATTAAAATCATAGGAGCTGCGGCTTCAAAACCAACACGCCCTTTTATTCCAATAATGGTATCTCCAACGTGGATGTCCCGTCCTATTGCAAAAGGACCTGCGATTTCCTGAAGTTTTTGTATAGCTTCAACAGGTGTTTTATATCTTTCACCATTGATCCCAATCGGCTCTCCATTTTCAAAAGTGATTTCCACTTCCTCAGGATTGTTCTTAGACAATTGAGTTGGGAAAGCTGATTCCGGCAGATATTTGTCAGAAGTCAACGTTTCTTTTCCTCCCACAGATGTTCCCCAAATTCCTTTGTTAATAGAATAAGCGGCTTTCACCCAATCCTGGTTAACGCCCTGAGCTTTTAAGAATTCAATTTCTTCTTCCCGGGAAAGTTTCTTATCTCTTATCGGCGTAATGATCTTAACATCAGGACAAAGGATATTAAAGATCATATCAAACCGCACCTGATCATTTCCGGCACCAGTACTACCATGAGCTATGTATTTCGCATTTTCTTTTAAAGCGTATTCTGCAATCGCGGTTGCCTGAAATACCCTTTCAGCGCTTACCGATAATGGATAAGTATTGTTTTTCAGTACATTCCCGAAAATTAAAAACTTAACACATTCATTGTAAAAGTCTGTGGTTTTTTCAACAGTGGAATGTTTGACAGATCCTAAATTGTAAGCATGCCTTTCAATTCCTTTTAACTCTTCCTTTGAAAATCCACCGGTATTTACAATTACAGTGTGAACTTCCATTCCAAGTTCGATACTTAAATATTTTACGCAGTAGGAGGTATCTAAACCTCCGCTAAATGCTAGAACTACTTTCTCTTTTGGTTTCTCTGATGCCATTATAGATTACTAAACAAAAAAATTAAACAATACGGATACTTTTTCTTTTACCAATTTTTCGCTTTTTAAGAACATCTTCTTTTTAATATTCTGCAAGCGCTCAAGTATTTTGGAGTTCTTTTTAAAGTTTGCTTTGTCCTCAGCCGGTGACTTTTGTTCTTTCGGGTCATAAAGCATTCCTGTACACAGACAGTGTTTTCTGTTTGTTCTTGTGAGAATGTCATAATTCACACAACTTGAACATCCTTTCCAAAAAGACTCATCGTCCGTCAATTCTGAAAAGGTAACAGGTCTGTATCCAAGATCGGAATTGATTTTCATTACCGCTAAACTGGTAGTTAAACCAAAGATCTTTGCCTCAGGATACTTTTTTCGGGATAATTCAAAGGCCTTTTCCTTAATTTTCGTGGCTACTCCGGTTTTTCTAAATTCAGGATGAACGATAAGACCTGAATTTGCTACAAACTTTTCATGACCCCAGGTTTCGATATAACAAAAACCAACAAACTCACCTTTATCAGTGGTAGCAATGATAGCTTTGCCCTCTTCCATCTTTTTAACGATGTACTCGGGACTTCTTTTGGCTATACCAGTGCCTCGCGCTTTAGCGCTTTCCTCCATTTCACGGCAAATACTATCTGCCAGATAAATATGGGAACCATTCGCAATTTGAACAGTTATTTGGGACATTCTCTTAATTGGGTATTTTTAAATTGTTTAAAATAAATTACAAAAACCGGCCAGCACTACTGACACTTGAAGTTGAAATTTAAAACAGTAAACTTTTCGAAAGGAATTATCACGTAGATAATTATAAGGATAATCGGCCTATATTGGCCTATAAAATCGCCTAAACGCAGAAGAAGACATCTTCAAAGTGGGGGTAATATGTTTATTAAGCGTTGTCATTTCAGTAGGCGAAGATAATATCAAAAATTATATTTACAAATATTAAACAGATTTTTTTTAAAAAAGTTAAGAAACAGGGGTATAAAAATGAATATTTTTTAAAATTTCCAATCTTTTGTGCAATTTTTTGATAAATCTGTTTTTGATTTAATAATGCAAATTATTTATTATTAATAAGTTATATGAAAAAACATTCTGAAAATAAAAATTAATTACAGTTAACTAGTAAATTAAAATTCCCATTCTTCATTAAGGTAGGTCAGCCCATGATATGCTGTCATATCAAACTGGCAAGGAACAACAGAAATATAATTGTTCATGATCGCCCATTCGTCATTATCTTCACCTTTATCAAAATTGACAAAATTTCCGACCATCCAGAAATACCTTCTTCCGTGGGGATCAAACCTTTCATCAAACTCTTCCTGCCATTTTGCTCTTGCTTGCCTGCACACTTTTATGCCTTTTATTTTTTCATTTCTTTTTGGCGGAAAATTAACGTTTAAGGCAACACCTTTGGGTAATCCATTTTTTAGTACCTGTAAGGCAATTTTCTTTATGTATTCTCTTGTATGTGAAAAGTCGGCGGTGGCTGAATAATCACATAATGAAAAAGCAATGGCGGGAAGATCTTCAATGGCCGCCTCGATAGCCGCAGACATTGTTCCTGAATATAAAACACTTATGGAAGTATTGCTTCCATGATTGATTCCGCTTACTACCAAATCCGGATTCCTGTCTTTTAACACCTGGTGTTTAGCCAGCTTCACACAATCTGCCGGAGTTCCCGAACATTCATAAGAAGTTATTCCTTCAAAAATGGTGGAGGGATCCAACCGCAAAGTGTTGCCAACTGTAATTGCATGACCCATCCCGGATTGCGGACTATTTGGAGCAACAACAACAACATCACCTATTTCACTCATTACTTCCACTAGCGTACGAATACCTTTTGAAGTAATGCCGTCATCGTTGGAAACTAATATCAGCGGTTTTTTCATGGTTAGTCTTCTTATTTAGTCTTGAGTCCTGAGTCTTGAGTAGTAAGTAGTGCTCTCATTTCTCCTTCACTCACTTTTTCAATGTATTATAATAAGTTACAATTTCTATCAGGTCCTCTCTTTTATCGTACTTCAATCTATTCTCTTTAACATACTTTTTTATCTCAGATGATTTATCCTTCAACAAATCCAGGAGTTCATTTTTATTGAAATGATATTGCCTGATTTTTCCGGTAGGAAAGAGTAAGTAATAATTATAAGCCACCACCGAACGGTTAAAATAATAATTACGGTGGGTATAAAAATCATATTGTGGAACTGTTTCAGTAGTAATATATTCCCTGCTTAATAATGACAAGTTCTTGCCTTCTTTTACAAGCTCAAACATCATAGGAACCTTATAATTAGAAACTCTATAATAAGGAAGGGAATAAAAAGACCGAACTACATTTCTATCTGTGTCGGTAATTTCAAAAGAAGTAAACTTTCTTGTGGAAAATGTTTTTATAAGATTATCGGAGTTTACCTGGATCAGGTCATTATCAAAATCATATTTTATATGCCCTCTTAATGTTTCCTGAGAATCAAGGTAAACCTTTCCTTCATACCATATCTCGGAGGGAAAAACTTGAGAAAAAGAAATAGTATTTATAAAAATAAATAAAAAGCAAAGGCAAAATCTCATATATACACTATTAATTAAACCATTACTCAAAGGCTATGAGGCTATAAATCCAAGATCTGCCAAGCTCCTTTGTCATAATTTTTTCAACCCTTTAAGGTCATGGCCTAATTTATCTCTTTTTGTAATTAAATACTTTTCATTATGTACATTAGAACTTGTCTCGATTGGAACAGTTTCTACAATTTCCAATCCGTACCCAATAAGGCCTGTTCTCTTTTTGGGATTATTGGTCATCAGCCTTAATTTGGAAATTCCTAAGTCTCTTAAGATCTGCGCGCCGATTCCATAATCCCTTACATCAGCTTGAAACCCTAAATGGTTATTGGCTTCTACCGTATCCATCCCCTGCTCCTGCAATTGATAAGCTTTTAACTTGTTAATCAGGCCAATTCCTCTTCCTTCCTGGTTCATATACAATACCACTCCATTTCCTTCATTTTCCACCATTTTCATGGCCATATGCAACTGGTTTCCGCAATCGCACCTGCAGGATCCAAAAATATCTCCAGTTACACATGAAGAATGAACCCTCACTAACACAGGTTCGTTCGGCTTCCAACTGCCTTTCACCAAAGCAAGATGATTTTCACCGGTTGTTTCTTGCCGATAAGCGATCAGATTAAAAGTACCGTAAGCAGTAGGCATCTTCACCTCAACTTCCCTCTTAATTAAACTTTCGGTTCTTAGTCTGTATTTAATGAGATCTTGAATAGAAACTAATTTTAAATCAAACTTATCCGCTACTTTACGAAGCTCAGGCAATCTTGCCATTGTCCCGTCATCATGGAGGATCTCAACAAGGACACCTCCGGGTTTCATCCCTGCGAGTCTTGCAAAATCAATGGCTGCTTCTGTATGTCCTGCTCTTCTTAATACACCTTCTTTTTTGGCTCTCAAAGGAAAAACGTGTCCTGGCCTTCCTAATTCTTCAGGCTTTGTATTTGGATCCATTAAAGCTTTAATGGTTCTGAATCTATCCATTGCCGAAACTCCGGTGCTGTTTCCATGACCATTCAAATCCACAGAAACTGTAAACGGAGTCTCAAATGTGGCAGTATTTTTACCAACCATTAATTCCAATTCAAGCTCGTTACACCTGTCTTCTATTAATGGGGCACAAATTAATCCTCTCCCCTCTTTGGACATGAAGTTTATAATTTCCGGAGTTACCGATTCTGCAGCACATATAAAATCGCCTTCATTTTCCCTGTTTTCATCATCTACAACTATAATTATCTCACCCCTCTTAATTGCCTCTATAGCCTCTTCAATTTTATCAAGTTTTATTTCCTCTGCCATGAATTAAAAAATATTTGTAAAGTTAAGAATTAATGAATTGTAAAAAGGAACTGGGCTTGTTAATTGTTCATGGATAAGAACAGATAAGCCTGCGATTTCTACATTCTTTTTGATAACATAAATTCTACTCAAAATCTCTCTTTTTTTATTTTAATATTCTAGTGAATTCAAAGTAGAAGATAGATTTAAAATCAATGGCAGGTAAAGTCGCGCATAATTTGCGGAAAATAATATTAGTTTTAGAAATAGAATTGTAGGGCGATCCTAATTTCACATACTGATTTATCCTGATCGTATAAAACTCGAAACAGCTAGTCTAATAATCTCCATCAAAAAATCTGGAGCATTTTAATCGTGAGTCAAAATCTAAGGACTTATTTTCTACAATTTTAATTTTAGAATGGTCTTTGTGTAAGGGGTTTATTAAATAATTAAATTCAGTTGGTGAGCGAACAGAAGGAATTTTCATTAAAAGAGTCTTATTATCACTTATTCATTTATAGTTAATATGAAATTATAAAGTTTCGCCATTCTCAGAAACTTTTACTAATATATTATTATTACAGTTAGTTATTAAGCTCCGTACTTCTCAATTCATTTTGTATTCCTTAAATTTCGTTCACGATTGAAAAACAATGACATATTTATTCAGTTCTTTCATAACAGTTGCTTCAATGCTTAAACTAATAATATGACAAAACATTTATACCTTATTCGCCATGCACTGGCTGAATCTCAGGGAGCAGGATTGAAAGATTTTGACAGAAGTCTTTTGACTTCAGGCTACTCAGAAGCATCAAGAATTGGGAAAAAACTGAGTGATAAGGGAATAGCTGTAGATAAAGTAATATCCAGTAATGCAACAAGAGCCGCGATGACTACTGAACTTATTTGCAGTCAGATTAAATTTCCCTTGAGTAATGTTATTTTTGAGCAGGATATATATGAAGCTTCGGTGAGAAGTCTATTGTCTCTGATCAATAACACGGAAGAAAATATTAATACATTGATGATTGTGGGGCACAACCCTGTAATATCTTATTTCTCTGAATATTTGGTTTCCGAACAGATAGGCGCTTTACCTACTGCCGGCGTAGTTGCAATTGAACTTGAAGTGAATTCCTGGAAAGAGGTCACCGCCTCCACAGGGAAAATTGAATTTTTAGAATATCCTGAAAGTTAAGAGCTATATGTTTAAGAAAAAGATAACTCCCAGGGAAAACAAGAGAACCAGAGATACGATTTCTTTTAAGGAAGCCTTTTCCGACATGCTGGATGCCTATAAAATCAAGCAAAAATTTGAAGAATCGAATATTGTTGCCAAATGGGAAGAAATAACAGGAAAAACTATAGCCAGCCGTACTTCCCGTATATTTATAAAAGAGAAACAGCTTTTTCTGGAAATCAGCTCGCCGCCTTTAAAACAACAATTGCTGATGTCCAAAACAAAGCTTCTAGAATTGCTAAACCGGGGACACGAGGACCCGATTATTACGGATATTAAGTTTATTTAGAATTATAAATTTTAAATGTCGAATGTTAAATGAAAGGC
This sequence comes from Cytophagales bacterium, assembly GCA_035628645.1. Classification (GTDB taxonomy): domain Bacteria; phylum Bacteroidota; class Bacteroidia; order Cytophagales; family Cyclobacteriaceae; genus DASPJL01. Next base: position 8,152 of record DASPJL010000114.1, read on the forward strand.
CAACAATGATCATCAGGAGAGCACATTTAATATTTAACACTCAACATTTCACTTCGCCTTTTCTTTCATCAAAATTTTAAGTTCATTAAGTTTTAATAGTGCTTCAACCGGTGAAATTGTATTGATGTCCAATGAAGCTAACATTTCTTTTAACTTGATATAATTCGGATCATTGGCTTCAAAAATACTTAATTGAAAAGTTGGCTTAGGCATTTTTTTAAGATCCTCTTCGGCCTTTTTGCTAAGCTTATCTTTTTCCAGGTGATGCATGATTTCATTTGCTCGAAATACGACACTATTTGGCATTCCAGCCAGTTGAGCTACATGAATACCGAAACTATGCGTACTTCCCCCCTCTTTAAGCTTTCTCATGAAAATAATCTTATCGCCGGCTTCCTTTACAGACACATTGTAGTTTTTAACCCGGGGTAAATCTTCTGCCAGTTGGTTTAATTCATGATAATGCGTTGCAAACAAAGTTTTCGCTTTCGACTTAGGGTGATTGTGCATAAACTCCACGATGGACCATGCAATAGAAATACCATCATAAGTGCTTGTTCCTCTTCCGATTTCATCCATCAAAACAAGGCTCCTGTCGCTCAAATTATTTAAGATGCTGGCCGTTTCGTTCATTTCCACCATAAAAGTGGATTCACCTCTGGAAAGATTATCGGCCGCTCCAACCCGGGTAAAGACTTTATCTACCAAACCTATTTCCGCCACATCTGCCGGGACATAAGATCCTATCTGTGCCATCAAAACAATCAGAGCGGTCTGTCTTAGAAGCGCAGATTTACCAGCCATATTGGGACCAGTAATAATAATTATCTGCTGGGATTCGGTATCCAAAAAAATATCATTGGGAATATAAGGTTCCCCTGGTTTCAATTGCTTTTCTATAACCGGATGTCTACCTGCCTTTATTGATATGCCTTTGCCTTCGTTTAATTCAGGCTTGCAATACTTATTTTGCACGGCAATTTTGGCAAAAGAAAGAAGACAATCCAATCGAGCTATAATTCGGGCATTTTGCTGAATCTGTTCAAGGTATTCGCTTACGTTGATTACCAATTCAGAATACAACCTGAACTCTATCACACTAATCTTTTCTTCCGCTGTAAGGATTTTTTCTTCGTAATTCTTAAGTTCCTCGGTAATGTACCGTTCTGCATTCACTAAAGTTTGCTTTCTGATCCATCGATCGGGTACTTTATCTTTGTGAACATTGGTAACTTCCATATAATAGCCAAAAACTTTATTATAGGCTATTTTCAAAGAATTGATTCCTGTAAGTTCGATCTCCCGTTGCTGAATTTGTAAAAGATAGTCTTTCCCTGAAAAAGCTATTTTCCTTAATTCATCCAGGTCTGTATTTATTCCTTCTTTAATTATATTTCCCTGATTGGTAACCAAAGGCAATTCCTCTTTTAATTCCTCCTCGATCTTATTGAGAATATATTCACAGCCGTGAAGCTGATCCCCTATCTTTTTTAATTCAGGCAAGGCGCTTTTTTCCAGCTTTTGCTTAACAGGCAAAATATTTGTAAGCGCCCTTTTCAATTGAAGTAATTCCCGCGGATTGATCCTTCCCACAGCTACTTTGGAAATCAGCCTTTCCAGATCACCAATTACCTTCAGGTGCTGCTCAAGAAACTCTCTTAGAACTTCGTCTTTTACAAAAGTCTCCACACTCTCCAGCCTTTCATCTATAGGAACTTTATCTTTCAAAGGAAGAGCAATCCATTTCTTTAACAGCCTCGATCCCATGGGAGTAACGGTTTGGTCGAGGATATCTATAAGAGGAACTCCTCCATTTTGCTGAGCAAAAATCAATTCCAGGTTTTGAATGGTAAACTTATCAAGCCAAACATACTTCTCTTCTTCAATTCTGCTTATAGAAGAAATATGCTTGATTTGATGATGCTCTGTTTCTGCCAGGTAGTGTAAAATTGATCCTCCCGCTATTATTCCTTCCTTTTGTTCATCAATTCCGAAACCCTTTAGACTGGCAGTTCCAAAGTGTTTTATGAGTTTTTCATAACCATATTCAAAGCTGTATATCCAGTCTTCAAGGTGATATACATTATACTTTTCTCCATATTGTTCATTAAATAAATTTCTACAGGATTTGGAAATAATTATTTCCGAAGGTGTAAAACTCTGAAGAAGTTTACCTACATAGCCTAAAGAACCCTGAGCGGCTAAAAACTCGCCAGTAGAAATATCAAGAAAAGCAATTCCTACATTTTCTTTTGTGAAATGCAGGGAAGCCAGATAATTATTAAATTTTAAGTTTAGAACATTTTCGTTGAAAGAAACTCCTGGAGTTACAAGTTCTGTTACTCCGCGCTTTACTATTCCTTTTACAGATTTAGGATCTTCCAACTGATCGCAAATGGCAACCCGGTTTCCTGCCCTTACCAATTTAGGAAGATAGGTATCTAAAGAATGGTGGGGAAAACCTGCTAAAGCTATCTCAGATGGTGATCCACTGCCTCTTTTAGTAAGAACAATTCCTAAGATTTTGCTTGCTTTAACAGCGTCTTCACCAAATGTTTCATAAAAATCACCAACCCTAAACAGAAGTATAGCACCCGGATACTTTGCCTTAATGGCGTTGAACTGTTTCATTAAGGGTGTTTCGACGGCTTGTGTAGCTTTGCTCAATTGACTTAACTTTGTGTATGCGAAAACTTACTATGGATGAACTCAACAGGTGTACTGTCGAGGAATTCAAAAATAAGAAAAAAAATCAGTTGGTGATCCTTCTGGATGATGTCAGAAGTCTAAACAATGTCGGCTCAGCCTTCAGAACAGGAGATGCTTTTCTTGTTGAAAAAATCATATTATGTGGAATTACTGGTACTCCTCCTCATAGAGACATAAACAAAACGGCTTTAGGCGCTACAGAGTCTGTAGAATGGGAGTATAAAAAAGAGGCAATTGAAGCAATACATCAGTTGAAGAAAGAGGGTTATACCGTTATTTCCATAGAACAGACAGAGGGCGCTATCCCTCTTCAAAATTTTGAATTTGAAAAAGAAAAAAAGTACTGCGTGATATTTGGAAATGAAGCCTTTGGAGTTAATGATAAATTGATAGAATTAAGCGATTTTTCGATAGAAATACCACAATTAGGGACAAAACATTCATTAAATATTTCTGTAACTGTAGGAATTGTTGTATGGGATTACTGCGTAAAAATTAATAAAACAGCGCTCATTTAATCACTTCTTTATATTTTTTATTTGATTAATCTAATAATTGTTCACGCGAATATCATATTGTCCGCATATATCCTGTTGAAGCCTCATTCAATATAATTTAATATTACATACAACATGAAAGGAAATAGTCTTGATTGTTTATATAGTGATTATTTAATTTCTTTGAATTGTTACATTTTTTTAAAATACAATGAAACTATCATGGCGCTCAACAAAAGGGATTAAAATGTCGCGTAGCTACATGAGCACAACTAAAATCAAATACAATCACTAATGAAAGAAACTAATTGAAATTTTATCAACAGGATAGAAAATCCTTTTATTCAAAGAATAACTTTAAAATTTAATGGTTCACTAATGGATTTTCTTAAAGTAAAAACTTTCGCATTAAGTCTGTTAATTTCATTAATAATCTTTTTCACCACTCTTTTTTATTCTTTAGAAAACAGTGAAAAGCTAAATGAGACAACAAGGCTTGTCAACCAAACTCACGAGGTTATCCATAAATGCAAATCTCTGGAATTCAAATTATTCAATTTAGAAAGTAATATTCGCACCTATTATGTAACTGGTCAAGAGCGTTTTATTGAAAATTTTCCTGAAAAAATACAGGAACTGGAAACGTTGGCTATAGAACTGGAAAACTCGATTTCTGCAAATCCAGCTCAGGTTGAAAATTTAATAAAGTTAAAAGAACTGATCTCAAAACGAAAAGATGTCTTTTTAGTTGGAATCAAAACATACAAGGACCTTAATAGTAAGTCTGACAGCACTTTTTTTAAAGTACCGCTGAAAGGAGCAATGGTCTCCGATCTTATTATTCAGGAGTTTAATAGAATAGAAAAAATTGAAAGGCAACTTTTGGTTAAAAGATCAGAAATGATCAATACTTCTCAAAAAGAAGCCTTTATTTTTAATTTCATTGGTGGGCTTTGTGCATTGTTTATGGCAGCCATTTCTATAGGAAAGCTGTTCCACCATCTTAAAGAATTAAGAACTGCACAAACGGAGCTCCAACAACAGGAAGAAAAATTAAGAATTATTTATAACAGCACCTCAGACGCGCTGCTAGTACTTGACTGCGAAAATTTCAATATTCTAGATTGCAATCATACCACCCTTGGATTATTTGAAGAGGAAAGAAAAGAGGATTTCCTTGGCACTGACTTTTTCGAAATGGGCAATGTGTTGTCTCGAAATGAGGGCAAGGACTCAGTCTATGCATTTATTAAGGAATCTAAAACATGGAGCAAGGAAGTAGTATTTAAAACTAAGACAGATACAGTTTTTTGGGGAGAAGTAAGTTTTTCAAAAACGCTAATTGATGAAAATGAAAGGGTAATTGCAAGAATCACGGACGTCACAAAACGAAAAAACGCAGAAAAAGAAGTACATGAAACCAGCAAAATTTTAGAAGGAATTCTTAATAATCTGCCTGTAATTGTGTACAAATTAGACTCAATCGGTACTATCACACTTTCTAAAGGAAAAGGATTAAAAACTGTCGGACTTCTGGAGGAGCAAATGATTGGAGAGAATGTCTATAAGCACTTCCCTCATATTGAAAGTGATATGACGAATGGTTATCATTGGAATTCCTATGTGTTTACTACCAATCAACAGGCGAATGGAAAAGACTTTTTCATGGAACATTACCTGTTTAAAGACCCGGATAATGAAGGTGGTTTAATTGGTTTTGCAGTAGATATCACAGCAAATAAAGAGGCTGAAAAAGCCTTGATAGATGAAAAGCAAAAAGCAGAGATGGCAGCCAAAGCAAGACAAAAATTCTTGTCCACTATGAGCCATGAAATCCGAACGCCTCTGAATGCCATTATTGGGATGACCCACCTATTGCTTCAGGATAAGCTCACCGAGCAACAACAGCAGCGATTAAATATTCTTAAATTTTCAGGGGAAAACTTATTGAATACCCTTAATGATATCCTTGATTTTTCAAAAATAGAATCCGGCGGTGTAGAATTTTCCCAATCCGATTTTCACCTAACTGACATAATAAGAAATACCAAAGATTCTTTTCAAAGCCTGGCAGACAAAAAAGGGATCAAACTTAAGTTGGTTTTAGAGGACAATTTGCCATTGTATCTTAAAGGCGATAGCCACAGGTTACAGCAAGTTTTAAATAACCTTTTGAACAATGCCATTAAGTTTACCGAAAAGGGATCAGTTACTATTCAGGTAAACCTAGAGAACCAATCCGATGAAAAATCCCAGTTGTTTATTTCCGTGGCTGACACAGGAATAGGGATTCCTGCAAATAAACTTGAAACTATTTTTGAACCATTTAAACAGGCTGAAGCAGAAACATCAAGAAAATTTGGCGGAACAGGGTTAGGACTAGCCATTATAAAAAATATTGTAGAAATGCAGGGAGGAAGGATAGAATTGGAAAGCAAGGAAAATGAGGGCTCTGTATTTAAAGTCTATATCTCTTATCAAAAATCTTTAATTCAAGAAAAAGACGAAGTCTTTGAAGAAGAACTCGTTTCCCTACGGGGAGCAAGGGTTCTGTACGTTGAAGATGTAGCGGTAAATCAACTTTTACTTGAAGGCTTTTGCGAACTATGGAATGTAGAACTGGATGTCGCCTCAAGTGGAAAGGAAGCCATAGCACAAGTTCAGAAAAGAAAGTATGACCTTATTCTTATGGACATCCAAATGCCGGAAATGGATGGATATGAAACAACCAGGAGAATCAGAACCATTCAAGGAGATTACTACAACAAGGTGCCTATTATTGCTTTGTCCGCAGAAGTTTCAGAAGATGTAAAAACCAAGATCTATAAAGCAGGGATGAATGGATTTCTTTCCAAACCAATAGTTCCTTCAGAACTTCACTCCAGTATCAAAAAATACTTACCTGAAGCTAAAATAAAGGGATTAGGAAATTTAAATTTCCCTGACCTCAGTTTAGATACGAACCCTGATGCTGTGAGTTTTGAAATATTGGATAAGCTATTTATAAAACAAGAGAAAGAATATGTGATGTTTTTGGACAACCTTCTGAGCGATTTTGCCAAAAATCTCAAAGAAATGAAAAACAGCATAAAAGAAAAAGACGGCGAGGTGTTTAGCGATGTAAGGCATAAGCTTTTATCTATCCTTAAAATAATGCAAACACAACAGGCGCTAGATATTTTAGATAATATTAAAAAAGAATTTAATTCGGGGATTTTCTCCGAAAGAGAAAAAGCCATAGATGAGCTTAATTTTGCCTTCGATCAAATAAATGAAAAAATTAACGGAAAAATTGAAAGCTTAAGAAGTATACCTAAATAACCCAAGACTTGACTTTTGGGAGGCTTCGAACCTCCAAAAATTAAGGCATACTTTATTTTTTATCTGGACTTCAATTTTGCCAATTCTGCAGCATCCTGAGAAATATCAGAAAGCGCATAAAGATTTCTGTTGCTCAATTCATTAGTCACAGGTTGTTTTTTAATTCTGTTTACCAGCCTGTCTATTGTACTTTTCCCGGATTGCGGCGCCAAAAGTAATCCCACCGCTGCTCCGGCAATTGCTCCTAAAGTAAAAGCTAAAATATCCTGTTGTCTCATTTCTTTAATTTTTTTTAAGGTCAATTATTCCTCCTTTATTATTCATCAAATGGACAATGAGGAATCTTAAAGGTTCTACACACATCTAATGATAAATGTTGCAATTATCCAATTTTATTATTTTAATTCTTAATTCTTTTTGCTTTTATAAAAGACCGTCGAACAATTGCTCTCTCTGAATAATTTATTAGCCATACCCTGAATTCCCTGAATCGTTACCGCCTGGATTTGTTCAGCCTCTTCATTTACCAGGTCGGGATTGCCAACTACTGCAGCAGCGGCAAGATTCATCGCCCTGTTTAACAGTTCAACTTCTCCAAAGATCAAACTGGATTCTGCTTGATTTTTAACTTTGGTTAATTCCAATTCAGATACTTCCTCCTTTTTAATTTCTTCTAATATCTCCCATATCTTCTTGTCTGCCAGCTCAATATCCACCCCTGAATTCAATTTACCCTGCACTACCAATAAGCCAGGATCCAAGGAACCTGTGCTGAAGCAACCAATTGTATTAAAGAGTTTTTCTTCTTTTACCAATCTATTATAAAGCCTTGAAGATTTTCCCCTTCCCAAAATATCTCCCAGCAAATCCGCAGTATGATAATCTTCACTGTATCTTGCGGGCATATGGAAGGTTTTATAGATGGCATCCAACGGCACTTTTTCTTCTATTGTTAAAAATCGTGCTTCTTTTTGTTCAGGTTCCTGAGGCAAATTTCTTTTGTATTCAGGACCTTTAGGAATCGATCCAAACCATTTTTCAGATAATTGCCTTACCTGCTCCACAGTCACATTTCCCCCAACTACCATAACTGCATTGTTTGGCCGGTAGAACTTAAAGAAAAAGTCTTTAACATCCTCCATCGTGGCTTTTTCTATATGAGAAATGTCTTTACCGATGGTCGCCCATTTATAAGGGTGATTACGGTAGGCTAACGGTCTTAGATTTAACCAAATGTCGCCATAAGGCTGGTTCAAATACCGTTGCTTAAACTCTTCAATGACCACTTTTCTTTGTACCTCCAATACGTTCGGATCAAAAGATAGGCTCAGCATGCGGTCAGACTCAAGCCAAAAAGCAGTTTCTATATTGGAAGAAGGTATAGTAATATAATAATTTGTAATGTCATTAGAAGTAAAAGCATTGTTTTCACCTCCTGCGTTTTGAAGCGCTTCATCAAAAGAAGGTACATTTTGGGAACCGCCAAACATCAAATGCTCAAATAAATGAGCAAACCCTGTCCTGCTTTCGTCTTCGTCCCTTGCCCCTACATTATACAGGATATTAAGAACGGCAAGCGGTGTAGTATGGTCCTCGTGTACATAAACCTTCAACCCATTATCCAAAATAAAATGTTCAAATGCTATCATTACTTTCGTTGTAGGATAAATAATTCTTTAAATTATGAAGGCAAATCTAATACTCTAAATTTACAATTTGGGTTTAAAAAATACGATTTCACTTATAAAGCTTGTTTTACATTTAGAATAGATTTAAATAATGGGAAGTGTGGAGATGGAAGTGGGAAGTTTTTAACTCCTAACTTCCATCTTCCCACTTCTAACTTAAAACACATGAAATTTTCTACCGGAAATTACCCAAGGGAAACTTTAATACAACTATATAAAGGCATTCTCAAGCCAAGGCTCATTGAAGAGAAGATGCTTATTCTACTTCGGCAGAACAAAATCTCCAAGTGGTTTTCAGGAATTGGCCAGGAAGCGATTTCTGTAGGGGCAGCACTTGCTTTGCAGGAAGATGAATACATTCTTCCTTTACATAGAAATTTAGGCATTTTTACCTGTAGAAATGTTCCTCTTTCCAAGCTCTTTGCTCAGTTTCAAGGTAAGGAGTCCGGATTTACAAAAGGCAGGGACAGGTCCTTTCATTTTGGGACAAATGAACATCACATCGTGGGAATGATCTCTCATTTGGGAACACAATTGGCGGTTGCAGATGGAATTGCATTGGCGGACCTGCTTTCTAAAAACAAAAAAGTAACCCTGGTTTTTAGTGGAGATGGCGGATCGAGCGAAGGAGATTTCCATGAAGCCTTAAATGTTGCAGCCGTTTGGAATTTACCGGTAATCTTTTTAATAGAAAATAATGGCTATGGGCTTTCCACTCCCAGCGCTGAACAATTCAAATTTAAAAGATTTGTCGATAAGGGTCTCGGATATGGAATTGAAGCTATAAAAGTAGATGGGAATAATGTGGTTGAAGTGTATGATGTCGTCAGAAAAGCAGCGGAAGCGATCCGTATAGACCCGAAACCGGTTTTAATTGAAGCAATTACGTTCAGAATACGCGGACATGAAGAGGCGTCAGGCACCAAATATGTTCCCAAATCATTAATGCAAGAATGGGCAAAAAAAGATCCGGTCGAAAACTATGAAAATCATTTATTAAAGGCGGGAATTATTGACTCATCAGAAATTGAAAAATTACGGAAGGAAATTAAACAGGAAATTGAGGAAGCTATAGCTATTGCCTTCTCTCAACCTACTCCGGAAGCAAGTTCTGAAAAGGAGATAAATGATGTTTATTTTCCCTATGTCCAGGGAAAAAGAGAAGTAACTCTGGAGACTTCTTCAGAAAAAAGATTCGTGGATTCCATTTCAGAAGCATTATCACAAAGTATGGAAAAATATCCCAACCTTATCTTAATGGGACAAGACATAGCAGAATATGGGGGAGTATTTAAAATAACGGAGGGTTTTGTAAAGAAATTTGGCAAGGAGCGTGTAAGAAATACGCCTTTGTGTGAATCTGCAATTATAGGAACTGCCTTAGGCTTGACCATAAAGGGGTATAAATCTGTGGTGGAAATGCAATTTGCAGATTTTGTAACCTGTGGTTTCAATCAAATTGTGAATAACCTCGCTAAATCCCACTATCGATGGGGGCAAAACGCAGACGTTGTAGTTAGGATGCCGACAGGCGCAGGGGTGGCGGCTGGGCCGTTTCACTCTCAGTCCAATGAGGCCTGGTTTTTTCATACTCCAGGACTTAAAATTGTTTATCCTTCCAATCCTTTTGATGCCAAAGGACTCTTAAATGCAGCCATAGAAGATCCCAACCCCTATCTATTCTTTGAACATAAATTTTTATACAGATCCCTTTCAGGAAAAGTACCTAATGAGTATTATACTTTACCGGTTGGAAAGGCCAATTTAATAAAAGAAGGTGATGACCTTTCCATTATCACTTATGGAATGGGCGTCCATTGGGCAGTCGAAGCACTTGCAAATTTTCCAGAAGCTTCGGCAGATGTGCTTGACCTTCGAAGCTTATTGCCCTGGGACAAAGAAGCAGTTTATAATTCAGTAAAAAAGACAGGAAAAGTCCTGGTTGTTCATGAAGACTGTCTTACCGGAGGAATAGGTGCGGAAATCTCTGCCTGGATTATTGAAAACTGTTTCCAGTTTCTGGATGCACCTATTCTAAGGGAAGGAGCGCTTGATACTCCGGTGCCATTCGCCCCTTCCCTCGAAGCTGCCTTTTTGCCCAAAAACCGGATAAAAGAGAAAATTCATTACCTGTTGAATTATTAAGCTTTTAATTTATATTATTTTACTTTAAATTTATCTTTATAAAATACAAAATTGATTAAAATAAAAATCATATTATTCTTTTTAATCGGAACCTTAAGCCTTTCGTGCGGAAGATCGAGCTATCCATGTCCTGACCTGTCGAGTGCTGCCATGAACGCAAGTGGAAAAAATACTTTGCCTGATCATAGAGTAAGGAATGACAAGAAAGGATTGGTTAAAAAGAAAGGAGTAAAAAAAGCCAAAAGAAGATAAGCCCTTTTTGGTCCAAAATATGAAAAGACTTCTTTTTTCATTTACTGTAATATTTTTGTTGGCCTTTTTTATTCAACCCACTTACGGACAAGTAAAAAGCCCTGGGCCGGAAGGCAATGAAATTAATACACCCAAGAAAAGGCTAAAATCCAGAAAAAAGGGCCAGATCGAAACAAAGGTCAAAGTAAAAAGGAAGCGGAATTACATAGAGAAAAAAAGCAAAAACAATAGTTTTAAGGCTAATGTCTCTCAAAAATCAAATGAAACGGTAGTGCCTATTGAGGACAGTAAGGCTTTTTCAAGAAAGACCAAAAAGCCTTTACGAAAACTTAAAAATGCCCAAAAACATTCCGAAAAAGTAGCGGATTCAGAAGGAAAGGTCAGAGTTAAAAAGGCTGGCAGCGATAAAGAGGACGTTTCTGATGAAAAAGTAACCCAGCGTATAAGAGCAAAAAGTCTCAGAAGGCAAAGAAAAGAAGAGCAATCAAAAGCGAAAACCATTGCAGCTTCAGAAGGAAAAGTCAGGGTTAAAAGAGCGGGTAGTCATAAGGAGGATGTTTCTGATGAAAAAGTGACCCAGCGCATTAAAACGAAAAGCCAAGGCAGGCAAAAAAGGGCCAAAGAAAACCAGGCAGAAAGGGTGGCCGGTTCTGATGGTCCTATTGAGGTAAAAAGAGAGTCTTATAGGAAAAGACCTGGAACAATATATAGTGAGGACAAAAAAGGCGGATCACGTTATAAATCACAATCTGAAAAAGGAGCCTACACGCATACGAGCCTATCCGCTGAAAAAAAGGAAAAAAGATTATCTAAAAGAAGTCAAGCCCGAGCCAATTATCAAGGTGATGTAAAACTTGCCAAAGGTGAAAAGGACATGCATCCGAGTGCATCTTATTTAGAGGGAAAAAAGAAAAAATCCTTTGCAGATAAAGAAAAATTACGAAAAAAAGAACTTAAAAAATCTCGGACCAGAAATGGCGGACAGCCTAAGGTTTTTACCGAAAAAAGGAAAAAACCTAAATATGATACCAGAGAAAGCGAAATATGGAATGAATAATTTGTTTCTTTGCAGTGAACTTTTCCAGAAAAAATTATATTAGATAACTATAAAAGAAAGTAAATCTTAAACCTTTTCTGGAATAAATTAAATGTGTGAAATGAGCATGAGCAAAAAGCTCAACTAAACGAAGATGAATATCATGCGAATTCCATATGGCCATAAAAAACAATTATATACATATGAATTGGATCAAATTAAAAGACGAAGCTACTTTGAAAGAAATAAAAGCCCTTTCTCACGAAAAACCTGTAGTCATATTTAAACACAGCACCAGATGCAACATAAGCACTACGGCGCTTAGTAGATTAGAAAGAACCTGGAAGTCCGATGGAATTAAACCTGTAAGCACTTATTTTCTTGATTTGCTCTCTTACAGGGATATTTCCAATAAAATTGAAGATGTCTTTGATATTGAACACCAATCACCTCAATTGCTACTGATTCAGAATGGTATATGCACCTACCATACTTCTCACTTAGGTATCACTTTTGAAGAAATAAAAAAGAGAATTCCTTTTGAATCTTTAAGCGAAAGTTAATTGAATTTAAAATCAACGATTTGCTTTACAGAAGGATCTAAGCTAAGGGCTACAGGACACGTGGATGCAGCCCTTTTTAGTTTCTCCACCTGAATATCCGAGGCTTTTACCCCTTTCATATCAAAATTAATATGAATTTCAGAAACCTTCCTGGGATTAGCGGACATCACCTTTGTTATTTCGTAAGTCACAGAGGTTAAGTCTATTTCTTCTCTCCTTGCTAATATTCCTATAATAGTCATCATACAACTTCCCAAAGCAGAACATAACAAATCTGTCGGACTAAAAGCTTCACCTTTCCCATTATTATCCAAAGGCGCATCCGTAATTATTTTATTGTCAGATTTAACATGGACCGATTCCGTCCTTAATTCCCCTAAATATTTAGATTTAATAGTTGCCATATCCAACAATAATATATATTTTTTCGTTTTTTTTAAGTAATTTCTCTTTTAATGTTTTATCCACTTTGCTTTTCCTTATAAATAAATAGAATTCTTCTATGTACAAACATATTGTCGTTATTTTCTTATGTATTCTCACCTTTTCGTCCGTTGCTCAAGAAGAAAATGAAGAGTTTGAATATACCCGCGAATTCACCTATGGGTTTAATTTCAATACCAATGGTGGCTTATTAGGTGGAGTTGCCATAAAACATAGCAGGGCTTTAAACAAAAAATCTTACCAAAGTTTTGGCCTTGAGGTAGTTAATGTTAAACATGAAAAAGAAGTGAGGTCGCAATCTGGAACCGGAAACTTTTTTATTTTTGGAAAACAAAACTACTTGTATTCCATTCGTCTTCAGTATGGCCGTGAAATAATATTATTTAGAAAAGCTCCGGAGGAAGGGGTTCAGATAAATGGAATTCTTGCGGCGGGGCCTACCATCGGTTTATTAGCGCCTTACTATATTCGGTATGGCTTCACCAGTGATGATGTCCGAGTGGTAAAATATGACCCTCAAGAAACACCAGATAAGATAAAAACTTATGGCACAGGAGGTATCCTTCAAGGTCTGGATGAATCACAGGTAAAAATAGGTCTTAATTTAAAAGCTGCCCTCAGTTTTGAATTCGGGACATTTAAAAGCAGTGTTGCTGGTTTTGAAGCAGGATTTCTGGTGGAAGGTTTCCCCGAAAAAATAAATCTAATGCCTACAGCAGAAAAAAGGGCCGTCTTCACATCTGCATTTTTTACCCTTTATTACGGAAAAAGAAGGTAATCCGACAATTTGAAGAAAATGATTTAAATCACTTCTCCTCAAATTACATTTTCAATTATCGTACTTTTGCATTCAATATAGATTTCAGATTATGATAGAACTTCCTGTTATAAATTCAGATACTAATAAAGTGCGTAAACCGGAATGGCTGAGGGTAAAGCTTCCTGTTGGAAAAGAATATGCCAATGTCCGTTCCATAGTGGATGAATATAAACTTCATACAATTTGTCAAAGTGGTAATTGCCCGAATATGGGAGAGTGCTGGGGCGCAGGTACCGCCACTTTTATGATATTGGGAAATGTTTGTACGCGAAGCTGCACTTTTTGTGCAGTGGCTACCGGGCGACCTACAGAATATGATACTGATGAACCCCGAAGAGTAGCTGAGGCTATAAAACTAATGGGTGTAAAACATGCTGTTATTACTTCAGTTAACCGCGATGAACTTAAAGACCGTGGGGCCTCCATTTGGCATGAAACGGTGGTAGAAGTAAAAAAACTTTCACCTCAGACGACAATTGAAACACTGATACCTGATGTAAAGGGAAACTGGGACGCTTTGACAACCATGATCAGCGCTGGCCAAGAGGTGGTTTCACACAATATGGAAACCGTGGAAAGACTATACAAACGTGTTAGACCTCAGGCTAAATACGAAAGAAGCTTGGAAGAAATCCGCAGAATAAAAGAATTCGGTAAACGGACAAAATCCGGCATAATGCTGGGAATAGGAGAGACGCCGGATGAAGTATACAGAACTATGGATGACTTAATTGAAAATGGTCTGGATGTACTTACCTTAGGCCAATATTTGCAGCCTACCAAACTTCATCTTGAGGTTGCAGAATTTATTCACCCTGAACAATTCTTAAAATATAAAGAAGAAGGTTTAAAAAGAGGTTTTAACTATGTAGAGTCAGGTCCTTTGGTAAGATCATCTTATCACGCGGAAAGACACATTTGAGATGTTGATATGTTGAATGTTGAATGATAGTAAATCTCATTTCAACATTTAACATTACCTTTTATCTTTCTCGTCACATTCGGAAGGATCTTGTTTTACGATCATATAGTTCTCTACTTCACTTTCAGGTATCATGTCAAACCTGGTTTTTGGAACACCAGGTTCATGAACCCTTACATCCACAATCAATTCCTTACCCCTTTTAACTACATCAACATTTAGGCTATCATAAGTGGAAGTCATTCCGCCTTCTTCTTCATAATACCTCACCAGATTAAATTTGTAGATGCCTTTACTTCTATTAACATCCGCTATAAAATAAGTCTTTTCCTCATCGGGAAAATTGAAATAAATTTTAGGATTTGAACTGTTAATGTCGTGAAGTGTAAAACTTGGGGCTTCCTCTTCTCCGCATGGAATATAAATAACCTTTTGACTTCGATAAATTCCGAGCAATACCCATTTTTGAGGTAATGTCCCCAGGAGATTTACAGGGCGTTTAGCAGTTTCCTTTACCGGAGCTTCTCCCGGTTTAATTCTTTGACGATTTTGCCTGAATCTTTTTTCTTCATTTTCTCTAGCAATGGAGTCTTCAATATATTTGGCTCTTTCCCGTTCCTTATCCTTGTCACTCTTGCAAGAAAGCACTGTTATAATTAATAAAAAGAAAAGGCTTTTTCTCCACATAAAAACAATAATAGCTTATTTATACGAAATTTAGCCAAAGTGTTTTGAACACAAAGAGAATTAAAAAGTAAATCTTGATTAATTGTTAGATAATTAAAACTGTCATCCTGTCATTACATGACGAAGAGGAACGAATTTTGAAAAAACAGGACTGAAACTTGAAAAATTTTTTTTAAAAATAATATTAACAATATGGAAGAAAAAGGATCAATATCAATTCATACCGAGAATATTTTTCCAATCATAAAGAAATTTCTTTACTCAGACCATGAAATATTCCTGCGGGAATTGGTATCAAATGCTGTAGATGCAAGTCAAAAATTAAAAAGGCTTTCTTCTTTGGGCGAGTTTAAAGGTGAGCTAGGCGATCTGAAAGTAAAAGTGAGTTTAGATGAAGCCGCAAAAACAATAACTGTTAGTGATAACGGTTTAGGGATGACCGCAGAAGAAATCAAGAAATATATCAATCAAATTGCATTCTCTGGCGCAACGGAATTTGTAGAAAAATACAAAGACAAGGGCGAAGACAAGCAAATAATAGGTCACTTTGGATTAGGCTTTTATTCTGCCTTTATGGTTGCTGAAAAAGTAGAAATCCTTACTAAATCCTATAAAGAGGAAACAGAAGCAGCCAGATGGATTTGTGACGGAAGCACTGAATTTGAGATCACCTCAACTGAAAAGAGCGAGCGCGGAACCGACATCGTGCTTCATGTAGCGGAGGATTCTAAAGAATTTCTGGACAAATTCAGGCTAGAAAATATTCTTAAGAAATATTGCAAATTCCTTCCTATTGAAGTTGAATTTGATGGAAAGGTGGTCAATAATCCAAATCCATTGTGGACCAAATCTCCAAATGATCTAAAAGATGAAGACTATTTAAATTTTTATAAGGAGCTATACCCATTCACAGAAGATCCCTTATTCTGGATTCATTTAAATGTGGATTATCCTTTCAACTTAACGGGAATACTTTATTTCCCTAAAGTTAAGAATGACTTTGAGGCCAAGAATAAAATTCAGCTTTATTCAAGGCAAGTTTTTATTACCGATGAAGTAAAAGATGTAGTACCTGAATTTTTGATGCTTCTTCACGGAGTTTTGGACTCTCCAGATATTCCGCTTAACGTATCGAGAAGTTTTCTTCAGGCCGACAGTAATGTCAAAAAAATAAATGCGCACATTACTAAAAAAGTAGCTGACAAACTTTCCGAATTATTTAAAAAAGACCGTAAAGCGTTTGAAGAAAAGTGGGACAGCATTGGTATTTTCGTCAAATATGGTATGATAAGCGATGAAAAATTCTATGAAAAAGCGAAGGATTTTGGTCTTTTGAAAAATATCGAAAATAAGTTCTACACTATTGAAGAATATAAAGAAGCCATTAAGCCAACCCAAACTGATAAAGATGGCAATCAGGTTGCCTTGTATACCACAGACCCAGGTAAGCAGGACAGCTATATATCTTCAGCTAAAAAACGCGGATATGATGTATTAAAATTTGAAGGTATTTTGGATAATCATTTTATCGGTTTTATAGAAAGAAAACTAGAAAAATTCAGCCTGAAAAGAGTTGATTCAGAAATCATAGATAAATTAATAGATAAAGGAGAAACACTCGAAAGCGTTCTAAGCGAGGATGAAAAAACTGCACTGAAAGCAATTTTTCAAAAAGCGCTAAACGATGATAAATTGAATCTGTCAATAGAATCGCTTCCTGTAGATGAATTACCTGTTTCAATTACTCTACCTGAATTCATGAGAAGAATGAAAGACATGTCAATGGGAGGGGGAATGGCTATGATGGGTGATTTTCCATTAATGCACAATGTGGTCCTGAATGCAAATCATCCCTTAATCTCTAAAATTTTGAAAACAGAGTCGGAGGAAGAAAAAGCCAAACTTGCCAAACAAGCTTATGACATTGGACTACTTTCCCAAAATATGCTTTCAGGAAATGATCTGACTCAATTCATTCACCGCAGTGTAGAGTTATTCACTAAATAAATTTTTAAACTAATACCCAAAAACCTTATGGATCCGATCCATAAGGTTTTTTATTTGAAGGAATTATTATAATAGAAAATTAGTTAATGACGTTAGAGATTTAAGCTAATTTATTTATAACTTACGAGGGTCATCCACTCAAATAATTTAAAAAGAATCGTTTACAGTAAAAGCCCGTAAATGGATTTTAATATTTTGAATAAAAAATCAGTCAAAACCGCCCTACATGGTTCCATGAGTGCCATTAAAACTAAAACCGTTAACGAATGAAAAAATACTTCATTTGCCTTCTTTTTTTCTCAATATCCATAGCCCTTTTTGGACAAAGGAAAAATAAAGAAAGCAAACAAAGAGCTGCCACTGCAAATGACTTTACCTCTACTGAAATAAAAGTAGATAGCATAGAAAAAGATATTTTCACCCCTGATATAGTATTTCAGGAAATAAAAAAGAAAAAGCCCAAGAAGAATGTTTTTTACGGGCTTAAAACAAAAAAACATTTTACTAGAATTGGTGGGGCAGGCAATCAGGTTATCGAGCTCTTTCATTATTTAAAAGAATACAGAGAACCCAATCCATATGTGCAGGACATTTATTGGTACAGCAAGAAAGAAAAGCGCATAAAAAAATCTACCATCATTGACAAACCCAATGCACTAATCCTTCACGGCCCTTATCTAAAAATAGTGAGGGGTGATACCGTTGAAGAAGGAAATTATTATATAGGCACCAAGCACGGAAGATGGAATACCTACAAAAAGGGCTTCATCCTCTCTGACAAAAAAAACTTTCACAAAGGCTGGCCAAGAGATGCTGAGATTACTTACTATGACACAGATAAGAAAAAGATAAAAGAAGTGATACCTAGAGAATATGGTATGGTTCATGGGGATTATTACTCTTTTTATGACAATGGATTACTGATGGAGGAGGGGAAATATAAATACGGGGTTAAAATTGGCAAATGGATTGAATATCATAAGTTAAGAAGAAAAAGAAAAACGGAGACGCAGTATGCCAAAGACCCCTATGACAAAGACTTTGAGCCTTACCTGCTCAAAGAATATGATCAAAGAGGAAAGGTGCTCTATGATTATAAAAAGGATAAAAATACAGTAAGCACAAAAGATTAACTATTCTAACTTAGATAAAAAACTCCCACAAGTAAAAAGAGAAAGGCCAGATAAACTGGCCTTTCTCTTTTTGGATTCCGAAGAAAGATTTCTTATTTCGCATAGGCAACAGATCTCATTTCCCTGATCACCGTCACTTTTATCTGACCAGGATATTGCATGTCCTTTTCTATTTTTTGCGAAATATCAAAAGAAAGCATACTTGCCTTTTCGTCCGTTACATTTTCAGCATCTACAAGAACCCTAAGCTCCCTTCCGGCTTGAATTGCATAACATTTTATTACGCCGTCAAAGGATAAAGCCAATGTTTCCAAGTCTTTTAACCGCTTGATATAAGATTCCATTACTTCTCTTCTCGCTCCAGGTCTTGATCCGGAAATGGCATCACATACCTGGATAATAGGGGCAATAAGGCAAGTCATCTCTGTTTCATCATGGTGAGCACCTATTGCATTGCAAACATCAGGATGTTCCTTGTATTTTTTTGCCAGCTCCATTCCTAAAAGAGCATGTGGCAATTCTGGTTCTTCCGGCCAAACTTTTCCAATATCATGGAGCAGTCCAGCCCTTTTTGCCAGCTTCACATTCAATCCTAACTCTGCAGCCATGGTTGCACATAACTTAGCTACTTCTTTAGAGTGTTGCAGTAAGTTTTGTCCGTATGACGACCTGAACCTCATTCTTCCAATCAAGCGGATCAATTCAGGGTTTAAACCATTAATTCCTAAGTCGATTACAGTCCTTTCACCAATCTCCACAATTTCTTCTTCGATATTCTTTTTGGTTTTAGCTACGATTTCCTCAATCCTTGCAGGGTGAATTCTTCCGTCTTGCACCAACCTATGAAGAGAAAGTCTGGCGATTTCCCTCCTGACAGGATCAAAACCTGAAATAATTATCGCTTCGGGAGTATCATCAACAATAATCTCGACTCCTGTTGCTGCTTCCAAAGCCCTGATATTCCTTCCTTCACGTCCAATAATCTTACCTTTTACATCATCACTTTCAATATTGAAAACGGACACACAATTCTCAATAGCATGCTCTGCCGCAGTACGCTGAATAGTTTCTATAACTACCTTTTTAGCTTCTTTGGTAGCAGTTAATTTAGCTTCTTCAATTATTTCTTTGATGTGACTGGATGCTTTTGATTGGGCTTCATCTTTTAGCAATTCAACCAATTGCTGCTTAGCATCTTCTGCTGAAAGGTTTGCGATTTTCTCTAATTGAGCAACTTGAGAGGTTTTAAGCTTGTCCAGCTCTTCCTTCTTTTTGGTAAGGATTTCTGTTTGAGCAGTTAGGTTTTCTTTTAAAGAATCTAATTCTGTCTCTCTTCTTTTTGTTTGTTCTATGGTTTTTGTTAATGCCTGTTCTCTTTGCTTAATCTTGTTTTCGTTGGTAATAATAAGATTCTTCTTTTTGTTCACCTCTTCTTCGAATTCTGATTTTAGTTTAAGGTATTTCTCCTTTGCTTCTAAAATCCGGTCTTTCTTGAGGTTTTCTGCATTAAGTTCAGCTTCTTTAAGAATTAGCTTTGCCTTCTCTTTTACTTGTTTTTCTTGTCTCTTAAATAAATTCTTTAATAAAATCCTGCCGATAAAAACTCCTATTAGTACTCCGGCAAGGCCGGCCATCAGGATGTAAATCAATTCGCTCATACCATATTATTTATAAGTTAGTGAAAAAATATGGCAGTTATGAAGAGGAGCCGAGTGAGTAGTAGAAGTTACTTTGGAATGAGATTATTATGCGTTAAGGTTTAAAAGATCGTCAGAGATAAGATTTTTTAAATCAGCAATTTTTTGAGAAAAATTGCTATCAGAATCCTGCTTGTTTTCATTAAAATGCATTTTATCTACCATGCTATCAAACGCTACCATTGCAAGCAAATCCTGTTTGTCATCAATCCTGAACTGTTCCCTATATCTTCTAAGTTTTTCATTAATCGCTTTACCCGCTTGTCTTATCATAGCCTCTTCACTTGCCAACACCTTCATTGGGTACTCTCTATCTCCAATTTTTATTTTTATTGAAAGTTCTCCCATTTATTTATTTTTTAAGCACTTAAATGAGTGATGCACCTATCAATTTCCTTAATATATTCGTTTATCTTACTTTTCAACTCAGCAGCATTGCCGTTCACTGCCACATGACCTACAATCTTACTAATTTTAAATTTATTTTGAAAATTATTTAATTCTTCCTCTTTTCTACTGATTTCAGCTTGTAACTGCAAATTTTCTTCCTTGCTTTTTTGTAATTGAGATCGTAAAGTTTTATTGACCTCAATTAATTTTTTAATCTTATGTTCTAATGAAAAAAGATCAGATTCTAGTACTTGGCTCATAAGAAAAGTTCCGATAAAAAATGATTAGAAAATTTAATTTACTATAGCTAGAGCTCTTTATCTTAAAACAACTTCTCTTCTTCTTATTTATTTTCTGATAACGGCCTTTAATTCATTTTCAAATGCCTTCATTAGCTTATCCATAGTGTTATCTATTACTTTATCTGTTAAAGTTTGTTCCATATCCTGAAGAATAAAACTTACAGAATATGATTTTTTTTCTTTTCCCAGATTCTCTCCTTCATATACATCAAAAACACTTACGTCTTTCAACAAACGTCTTTCAAATTTGTTTGCTACTTTCCGTATATCACTAAATTTAACATTTTTATCCAAAACCAAAGATAAATCCCTTCGAACTTCAGGATACTTTGAAATATCTTCAAATACAATGGAAGTACTATAGCTTGCTACCATATTATCCCAATAAAAATCAGCAAAGAAAACTTCTTGCTTAAGATCCACAATTTTTAGAAGATCCTTTTTTACTATACCAAAATTGACGATTGGAAGATTATTCAATTTTCCTTCTAATCCATAGGAAAATGAAGGATCACTGGTATCATCAAAAGAAATATTTTGCAAACCAAATTTGGAAAGAACAGCCATCACATAATTTTTGATATCATAAAAATCAACTGCCTTTGTTTTTTCAATCCAGCTTTCTTCTTGTTTGCTCCCTGAAATCAATACCCCGAGTTTGGTGATCTCCGTGTACTTGCCATTTTCTCTAAAATAGTTCTTGCCAAACTCAAACAATTTGAGATTTTTTTGCCTCCGGTTAATGTTATATGATGCCACTTCCATTGAAGTGAACAGCAAGCTCTGCCTCATTACCCCCAAATCTTCGCTGAGCTTATTTAGGATTTCTACCTCTTTATTTTTATTGGCTGCTGATAGGGCTGAAGAATAAGCAGGTTTAGTTAACGAATTGGTGATAATCTCCTGAAATCCTAAAGCAGCTAATGCTTGCGAAATTTTATACTGAAGCTTATTAGGATCTTTTGCAGGAAATTCTGCTAAATAACTGGTACCAAGCGTATCACCAAGTTCTATATTATTAAATCCGTATATTCTTAATATTTCTTCAGTAATGTCTGCTTCGCCTTTAACATCTACCCGGTATGGAGGCACTGAAACCTTCATTTTGTCTTCTACCAATGAAGAAACCTCTATTTCCAAACTCTCCAGGATCTGATGAACGGTATTTCTCTCCAGTCTTTTACCTATCAGTCTGTCAATATTTTTATAAGCAACTTCAAATTCAAAGTTCTTAATAGGTTCAGGATAAATATCAATGAGGTTAGCAGAAACTTCTCCACCTGCAATTTCTTTGATTAAACTAATTGCAAGCTTCAAGGCTTGGACAGTATTATTTGGATCCGTTCCTCTTTCATATCGAAACGCCGCGTCCGTTTTTAATCCATGGGCAAGGCTGGACCTTCTTATATAATCCGGTGAAAAATAAGCGGATTCCAGGAAAACATTTTTCGTTTGCTCGATAACGCCTGAATGAATACCCCCAAAAACTCCTCCAATACACATTGGAGCATTTTCTCCATCACAGATCATTAAATCCTGGCCTTTTAATTTCCTTACAACACCATCTAAAGTGGTAAACAAAGTTCCTTCTGGCAAAGTCTTAACTTTAACTTTTTTCCCCTGGATCTTATCTGCATCGAAAGCATGCATTGGCTGCCCAATATCATGAAGGATAAAATTGGTGATGTCAACAATATTATTAATCGGGGTGAGACCAATGGATTTAAGTCTTTGTTTAAGCCAGGCAGGTGAAGTTTTTACCGTTACATTCGAAAAATAAAGTCCTGAATATCTGGGGCAAGCTTCTGAGTTTTCAACTTCAACCGTTATGGGTGACTGTTTTTCTCCTAGTTGGAATAAAGTATCCTTTGCCAGAAGGTCTTTCTTCAATATAGCTTTAAGATCTCTTGCCACGCCTAAGTGTGATGCTGCATCGGCTCTATTTGGCGTTAGTCCAATTTCCAGGATATGATCTGAAGAAAGTTTAAAATGTTCATTTGCCGGCGTTCCGTTAGATAGTTCAGTATTTAGCACCATTATTCCTTCATGAGATGCGCCCAACCCAATTTCGTCTTCAGCACAAATCATTCCTTCTGAAACTTCACCTCTTATTTTTGTTTTTTGGATTTTAAATGGATTGCCATTCAAAGGGTACAAAGTAGCGCCAGGAACCGCTACAACTACTTTTTGTCCAACAGCTACGTTCGGAGCGCCACAAACAATCGGCAGGATAGTTTCATTACCTACATCAACTGTCGTTGCCCGAAGTCGATCTGCGTTAGGGTGAGGAATACAAGTTTTTACTTCTCCAATAACCAATCCCTGGAGACTATCTTTTACTTCTTCATATTTACTGACACTTTCAACTTCCAATCCACTCTGCGTAAGAAGGGATGCAATCTCCTCAGGGGATTTTTCTGTTTCTATATAATCCTTAAGCCAATTGTAAGATATTTTCATTTTTATTGATTTGAGTTTGAGAGATGAGATAGGGAAAAGAATAACACTATTCGCTCAAGCGCTCGATCTCTCACTAAATAAGGGGCAAAATTAACGAAAGCTAAGGGATTAGCAATCCATTAAGAGTGTAAACTTTGAGGTATAAATCTAATTTATTTTAAGAGAAGTCAATGACTGTATAAAACATATCATATGACTGCTCTGAAAAACATTGGAAGCTTTCCTATTTATTTAATCTTTTCCAAAGGCCTTTCCACTTCAAGGTGATTGCTTTCCAAATACCTTTCAAGAGATCCATCCTCTACTTTATATCCCTTCGACTCCGCCAATTTATTCATGACCTCATTTATAGTTTCGGGTGATGGAGCTACAGAATAATGAGAGAGAATCGTCGCCTGAACAACTGGTCCTTTTTTCCAGGTAAAGTAATTAAACCCCTCAGGTTTTTCTAATAAAGAATCTTTCACTACCACACCTATTGCCGCATCTACCTTTCCTGTGTTTACATTGGGCTCATGAAAGTGCATTACGGCAAAAACTCCATTCAGCTCACCGTCCCTATACTTCTCTTGCGCTTCTTTATAGGTTTCCTTTAGCTTCCTGTCATCAAGCTTTCCTGTAAATCTCTTTCCCAAGATAATATAGCCGGGCGATTCTGCAATTTTAATTTCAGGTTCTTTAAAACCTCCAAGTATTACATAAACAATGGCTATAATCACTAACAAAACCGGAAAACCGATTAAAAAAACTCTCCTGAAACTTTTCATTCGTGAATGTGTTTAATTTTAATTGTACTCAGAGAACCGTTGACGTTTTCATTCCCTTTTTTGCAGAGCGCTGCTCCATAATGGTTTCATTCTGAATTAATATTAAATTATTCTGCTAAAATTAGCAGTATGAAAAAAGATATTAAAAACCTTATCTCAGATGATCCAAAATCAAGTTGCATACTTCGGTTGCATCAATTGCATTTTTATTCAGAGGGCTGTCTTCAGAAGCTATAATCAATGGACCTTCTTCAGGTGAATCCGGATATCTGCCATGAGACCCTTTTATTAAAGAGGGATCCAGTGGAATCACGTCCATCAGGTACCTGAAGCCAAGTTTTTTCTTCATTAAAATAGAACCAACCTTAACTAATGGAAATTTAATGGAAGGGTTTAAAAACATTTCCACCGGGTCAAAGCCCGGTTTCTTATGAATTTCTACAATTCTTGCAAAATCAGGCGCCTTGGCATCATCCAGCCAATAATAATAATTAAACCACGACTTTCTATCTGCCAGCACTACAAGATCTCCTGCCCTGGAATGGTCCAAACCATGAAGTTTTTTTTCTTCTTTTCCCAAGATCATTTCAATTCCGGGAGTTTTCTCCAGAATAGCTCTTACCTGATTCATTTTGTTCAAGTCATTTACATAAATATGGGCCAATTGATGATCAACCACAGCAAAGGCTTCGCTGGCTCCAGGATCCAGCAATTCATGTCCACTTTCTTCTCTAACTGCAAGCAATCCGTTTTCTCTGAAAATCCTGTTTAAAGAAATTGGATTTGAAACTTCATTAATTCCGTACTCTGATAAAATAATAACCTGAGCGTCTCTTCCTTCATAAAACTTAACCAGGTCTTCACAAACCTTGTCAATCTCCGCTAAATCCGATTTTATCCTCTGATCTTCTTTATTAAATTTTTGTAAACAATAATCAAGATGAGGAAGATAAATAAGGGTTAAAGTCGGGTTATTAACTTCATCTGCTCTCATAGAAGCATCAGCAATCCATTTACTTGATTTTATTGAGGTTTTAGGTCCCCAAAAATCAAAAAGAGGAAATGTACCCAATTCCTTTTGCATTAAATCCCTAAGCTCGGGCGGATGAGAATAAACATCTGGAAGTTTAATTCCATCGGCATGATATTGTGGCCTTGGTGTTATGGAAAAGTCAACAGAAGAATACATATTAAACCACCAGAACATATTAGCGCAGGTAAAACTCGGATCCATGCTTTTAGCCATTTCCCAAAGCTTTGGTGACTGAACAAGTTTGTTGGACTGATGCCAAAACTTTATCTCACATAAATCTTTAAAATACCATCCGTTTCCTACAATCCCATGTTCTGTAGGCGTTTTGCCAGTAAAATAGGTAGCTTGAACAGCACACGTAACCGCGGGTATAATGGGTTTAATAAAAGCTGTCCTTTTCTTTTTAATATAATTATTCAAAAAAGGTGTACTAGTCCCTATTAAATTCTTTGAAAGCCCAACAACATTTATAACAACAGTTTTTTTCATCATTTCAAACTTTGAGGGTAAAATTAATAGAGATTGGACAATAGAAAAATTAGAATGGAGGATTGATTAGATAATTAAGTGAACGTGCTCATATGATAAAGAAGGAATGTTAACCCTAAATAGGTTTTAATAAATAATAGAGAAAAAATATCTCTATTATTAACTTTTGGGAGCTTAAGCTCTTTAAGAGGAATTTTCCTCCTTTTTGCAAAAAAAAAAGCTCTTCGGTTAGGAAGAGCCTTCTAATTTTATTTCATAATAATTTAAACAAAAACTTTAGAAACATTTAACATAGACACCTCTTTGGCTTCCAGTAATGAATCACCCATTAAATATTTGTCTACATTACGAGCTGCTTCTCTTCCTTCTGAAATCGCCCAGACTACTAATGATTGCCCTCTTCTCATATCGCCTGCTGCAAATACTTTGGGAACACTTGTCTGATAATTTGTGGCTTTCACGTTTCCTCTTTCGTCCAGTTCCAGCCCAAGCTCATTGAGCATTCCGTTATGTTGAGGATGCAAGAAACCCATGGCAAGTAATACCAGTTCACAAGGAAGCTCTTGTTCAGTTCCAGGTATTTCCACATATTTTGGCAATTTCCCAGATTCGGCTTCTGTCCAGCCCATTTGTGCAATTTTAATGGCTTTAAGATTACCATTTCCGTCATTCACAAACTCCTTAGTGGTTAGAGCCCAATTTCGCTCACATCCCTCTTCGTGGGAAGTAGAAGTTCGAAGAATCATAGGCCAGTTCGGCCAAGGCATATTAATATTTCTTTCTTTAGGCGGCATAGGCATAAGCTCGATCTGTGATACAGATTTAGCGCCATGTCGGTTAGAAGTACCCACACAGTCAGAACCGGTATCTCCGCCTCCTATTACAATTACATTCTTATCAGTAGCCCAAATTTCTTTTTCAACTGAAACAGTTTTTCCGCTAACCCTGGCATTTTGCTGAGTTAAAAAGTCCATTGCGAAATGTACGCCCTTTAAATCTCTTCCTGGAATAGGTAAATCCCTTGGAATAGTTGAACCGCCGCATAGTACAAGCGCATCAAAGTTTTCCAGAAGATCTTTTACCTTTACATTTTCTCCAACATTTGAATTAGTCTTAAAGGTAATCCCTTCTTCTTCCATCACTTTTACCCTTCTTTCTACTACCCATTTCTCCAATTTAAAATCAGGTATACCGTATCTTAATAATCCTCCTATTTCATCCGATCTTTCAAATACCGTAACCCAATGACCGGCCTTGTTCAATTGGGCAGCAGCAGCCAATCCTGAAGGGCCAGAACCTATAACAGCTACTTTCTTCCCTGTTCTCTTTGCAGGAACTTTAGGAATTACAAGGCCCTTTTTATAAGCTGTTTCGATAATTGATTTTTCGATAAATTCGATTGCTACAGGTGGCTTATTTATTCCTAACACGCAAGAAGCTTCACATGGCGCAGGGCAAATTCTTCCCGTAAATTCCGGGAAATTATTTGTAGAAGAAAGTATCTCATAGGCATACTCCCAATTTTCTTCATATACTGCGTCATTAAATTCAGGAATAATATTTCCTAGCGGACAGCCATTGTGACAAAAAGGAACACCGCAATCCATGCAACGTGCAGCCTGAGTGGTCATCTTCTTTTCGTCCACCGGAAGTTCTATTTCTTTATAATCCTGGATTCTTACTTTAGGATCTCTTTTTGGAGGCAGCTCTCTGCCAAACTCCATGAAACCTGTTGGTTTACCCATTGATTGTTACTTTTTCTTGTTCTAAATTCTTTAACTCTTTTCTTTTTTGTAATACAGCCTTGTAATCTGTAGGCATTACTTTAACAAACTGTTTAAGTGATGCCTCCCAATTTCGAAGAATATAACTGGCAGTTGCGCTACCAGTATATTTATGATGATTTTCAATGAGAATTCTCAATGCTTCCACATCTTCAGCTTCGATAGGATCAAAACCTATCATTTCTGTATTACATCTTTCCTTAAATTTCTGTTTGGTATCGTAAACATAAGCCACACCACCGCTCATACCTGCCGCAAAGTTTCTTCCTGTTTCACCAAGAATTACCACAACCCCGCCTGTCATATATTCACATCCATGATCACCAACACCTTCCACAACAGCTTTTGCACCGGAGTTTCTTACTGCAAATCTTTCTCCTGCCAACCCTCTTATATAAGCTTCTCCTGAAGTTGCGCCATAAAATGCCACATTACCAACAATAATATTATCTGAAGGATCAAACTTTGATTTTTTATCAGGATATAAAATTAATTGGCCACCGGACAGACCTTTTCCAAAATAGTCATTGGCATCTCCTTCCAACTCAAATCTTATTCCCGGAGCCCCAAAAGCGCCAAAACTTTGTCCTGCAGATCCTTTAAATTTATAATGAATGGTCCCATCAGGTAATCCTTGACCCATGTATATTTTAGAAATCTCATTGGAAAGCATTGTTCCGACGGCCCTGTTAACATTTTGAATTAGAAATTCTCCTGTTACTGGTTCGGCTTTTTCAAGGGCTGATTTAGCTTTTGCTATCAATTCCCAATCCAGCACATCATCAATGCCGTGATCCTGTGTTTCCTGCTGAAATAGAGGAACATCCAAGCTAATAGGTTCTTTATAAAGAATTGCACTTAAGTCAAGGTTTTTGTATTTCCAGTGTGAATTAGAAACATCTGCCATTTCAAGCCTGTCTACCTGACCGACCATTTCATTCACTGTTCTGAATCCAAGCTCCGCCATTATTTCCCTCAGCTCCTCAGCGAGGAAAGTAAACAAATTAATGACATATTCTGGTTTTCCTGTAAACAATGCCCTTAATTCCTTATTTTGAGTGGCTACCCCTACCGGACAAGTGTTTAAGTGACACTTTCTCATCATAATACATCCAGTAGTAACAAGCGCAGCGGTAGCAACGCCCCACTCTTCTGCGCCAAGTAAGGCAGCTATTGCAAGGTCTCTACCTGTTCTGATCTGTCCATCTACCTGAACTACAATTCTTCCTCTTAATTTATTCTTAACTAAGGTTTGATGCGTTTCGGCCAACCCAAGCTCCCACGGCAATCCTGCATGTCGGATAGAACTCAATGGAGAAGCTCCTGTTCCACCGTCGTGGCCAGCGATCAAAACTACATCAGCATGTGCTTTGGCAACACCAGCAGCAACTGTTCCAACACCTGCTTCTGACACCAGCTTCACACTGATTCGAGCTGCTCTGTTGGCATTTTTCAAGTCGAAAATTAGCTGAGCTAAATCCTCAATCGAATAGATATCGTGATGTGGAGGAGGAGAAATTAAACCCACTCCCGGAGTAGAGTGACGCACTCTTCCGATCCAGTCATCCACTTTATGTCCGGGTAATTGTCCACCCTCACCCGGCTTTGCACCTTGAGCCATTTTTATCTGAAGTTCTTCGGCATTTGTCAGGTAATAACTGGTTACACCAAATCTTCCTGAAGCAACTTGCTTGATGGCTGATCTTTCCCAATCTCCATTTTCTTTCTTAAAAAATCTGATTTCATCCTCTCCTCCTTCGCCTGAATTACTCTTTCCACCTATTCTATTCATGGCAATTGCAAGCGTAGAATGGGCTTCATGGGAAATAGATCCGAAAGACATGGCACCTGTTGCAAATCTTTTAAAGATTGATTCCTTCGATTCAACCTCTTCAATCGGAATAGATTTGCCGGGCTTAAATTTCAACATACTTCTAAGTGTGATCGCCTTTGCAGTCTGATCATTCATCAACTTAGTGTATTTCTTAAACAACTGATAGTCGTTTGTTTTTGTTGAATGTTGAAGTAAATGAATGGTTTGAGGATTAAATAAATGTTGTTCTCCTCTTAATTTCCATTGATATACCCCACCCACTTCAAGCTTAGAATTTGAAACAGGTTTATCAGGGAAAGCCAAACGATGTTTTACCAACACTTCGTCCGCTATATCATCCATGGTCAATCCACCGATTCTTGATACAGTTCCCGGGAAAAATTTATTTACGACATCTTTTCCTAAACCAAGTATTTCAAAAATTTGAGCGCCTTGGTAAGACTGCATGGTAGAAATTCCCATTTTAGAGAAAATCTTTAACAACTCTCCATTTACAGCTTTTATATAATTGTAATGCAATTTGTCTTCAGAAAGCTCAACAGCAAGCATTTTTCGTTTCATCAGATCATTGATGGTCTCAAAAGCCAGGTATGGATTTACTCCCGAAGCTCCAAAACCGATCAAAGTAGCAAAGTGATGGGTTTCCCAAACGTCTCCTGCTTCAACCAATATACCCACTTTTCCTCTTAATCCTCTCTTTATTAAATGATGGTGAACGGCAGCAGTTGCCAGTAATGAAGGTATTTGGGCATGGCTACTGTCAAAACTTCTGTCAGAAAGAAGAATGATTGAAAAACCATCTTCTACGGCATCAGCAGCATACTGACAAACCCTGTTTAATGCTTTTTCCAGAGAACCTGGCTGTCCATCTGCCTTAAAGTAGATGTGAATGGTCTTGGTTTGGAAATGATGATCATCAATGTATCTGATTTTCTCAAGGTCCTTATTAGTAAGGACAGGTTGAGGCAATTCCAATTGTAAACAATGCTTCGGACCTTCTTCCAAGAGGTTTTGAGAACCTCCAACATAAGATACCAAAGACATCACCATTCTTTCCCGAATTGAATCAATCGGAGGGTTAGTAACCTGAGCAAATAATTGTTTAAAATAATTTGCTAAATGCTGACTTTGTTGAGACAGTGTAGCTATCGGTGTATCTTGTCCCATAGAACCAAGCGCTTCCTTTCCGGTTTCAACCATAGGTGCAAGAATCATCCTAAGGTCTTCTGAAGTATAACCAAACGCCTGCTGACGTTTTAATAGAGTTTTTTCGTCCGGTTGGTGGAAGGTACTGTGTGGTTCAGGAAGATCTTTCAATTTGATCTTATACTCCTTCAACCAATCTGCATAAGGTTGTCTTGAACAGATATCCGCTTTTAATTCTTCATCGCTGATGATCCTTCCTTGTTCAAGATCAGCAACAAACATTTTGCCTGGCTGAAGCCTTCCTTTCATTACGACTTTAGAAGGATCTACTTCAATAACCCCGGCCTCTGAAGCCATAATAACCACGTCATCATCGGTAACTAAATATCTTGAAGGACGAAGTCCGTTTCTGTCCAACGTAGCGCCTACAATTTTTCCATCTGTAAACGATATGGAAGCAGGACCATCCCAAGGCTCCATTAAAGCGGCATGATATTCATAAAATGCTCTTTTTACAGGATCCATATCTTTGTTACCATCCCAGGCTTCAGGCACCAACATCATCATTACCTGGGGTAAAGAACGGCCACTCAGTACAAGCAATTCAATAACATTATCCAGGTTGGCAGAGTCTGATTGTCTGATATCACAAATAGGAATAAGCATTTGCATTTCCTCTTTTGTGAAATATTTAGACTCAAACATTGCCTCCTGAGCCTTAATCCAGTTCACATTTCCTTTAACAGTATTGATTTCTCCATTGTGGGCGATATACCTGAATGGTTGGGCCAGTTTCCATGAAGGGAACGTATTGGTAGAAAACCGTGAATGAACCACAGCTAAGGCTGAAACTACATCTTCATTGGAAAGATCAGGAAAGTAAGGTTTTACCTGACCAGTAGTTAACATTCCTTTATAAGTAATGGTTTTATACGATAAAGAACCTATATAAAACTCATTATTTACGCCTTGAACAGATTCATTTATTATTCGTGAAGCGTAGTTTCTTAATATAAATAACTTTCGTTCAAACTCCTCAGAATCCGTCATGGTATCAGGCCTTTTAATAAAGACTTGCTCCATAACCGGTTCGGATGAACCTGATGTAAAACCAAGGTCACTGTTATTGGAAGGAACAATCCTATAACCTAACAGTTCAAGGTTAAGTAATTTTGTTTTTCTATTTAAAATGGTCCTGCACTCCTCTCTTACCTTGTCGTCCTTTGGAAAAAAAACCATTCCAACACCATATTCTTCAAATGGAGGAAGTTTAATACCAATTTTCCTGCATTCATCCACAAAAAATTCGTGTGGTTTTTGAATGAGGATCCCAGCTCCGTCACCTGTATTGGTTTCACATCCGCATGCGCCCCTATGATCCATCCTCGTCAACATATGAATAGCATCTTCTACTATCTTATGAGATTTTCTCCCTTTTAAGTTCGCGATAAAGCCAATTCCACAGGCGTCGTGTTCGAAGCTTGGGTGATACAAACCCAAATTTTCCTGATCTGTCATTTACTTACCCTTTTATTCTTTAATTGAAAAATTAAAAACTGAAATTATGAGATTGCCAAAGTAAAAATTTGGTTTGGATAACCAAACTGCAAAGATTATTCTACGTTTTGTTGAATTTAACATAAAAAAAACTTTAGCAAAAAGAGTTTCTCGTAAAATTAAATAAAAGTTAGCAATTTTTAAATACCCTTACTAAAATAAAAACAAAAGTCTCACTTTTTTATTAATTCATTTAACAAAGAGGGGTTATAATACAAAGATGGAAATTAATAGATTTTAAAATATAACAAGAAAAAAATTAATTATTAGAAATTTTTAAGGTCTAATTACTCCAAAAATTTAAATTTTAAAAAAATGATAAATCGTTGAGCCCCTATTGCTCTTTAAAATGTAATTAGAAATTTTTCATTTTTAAGGCTCTTAAGTTCTTCTTCTATTGTCAGATTAACCTTAGTCTGATTCAGTTCCTTTCGATAAGCTGACTTTAATTGTTTTCTTTTTACAGCTTCTATAAATCTTCTTAAGTCTTCCCTGTTTTCTAATATCAACCCTGGAACCGGAGTAGGTTTATCGATTGCATTTTTTGCTACCATAGTAAAATAAGAAGTGTTTGTATGCTTTGTTAAACCGGAAGTTATGTTTTCGGCGATGACCCTAATGCCAACTACTAAAGAAGTATTTCCCACATAATTGACTGAAGCAACCAAAGAAACGAGGTCTCCTACCTCGACCGGCTGAAGAAATTCAACATTATCTACCGTCACAGTTACACAGTAATTTCCTGCATGTTTAGCTGCACAGGCATATGCCACTTTGTCCATCAAAGAAAGAATTATACCTCCATGTATCTTCCCGCCAAAATTTGCGTAAGAAGGTATCATAAGTTCTGTTATCGTTGTTTTTGAATAGCTTACGGGCTTATAGTTTTGTTTTGTCATTGTGATCACATTTGAGTTTATCTTATTCCTTAAAACCGTATTATTACTTATAATAAATTAAAAATTTGAATAAACAAAACGCTACAAAATAAGTTAACTCAAATAGAGCTGGTTGAGGATTTTGAGTATTAAATTGTATTTATCAGGAACAGTTTTAGGGAGGTTATTTGTTTAATATGAATTGGTTAGGGATCAAATTAATGTTTATAATAAAAAATTTTATTCTCTTGACATTAATTGACTATTGACATAATATTGCAAGGTCTAAAGTTTATTGAACTTCTCCCTTCGAAAAGTTCATATATTTTTGGAATTTCGTTTCTAATTATCTTAATTGAAAATCATTTAAACATCCTGATACAACCGACTACTGTTCATGTAGTTATATCCATTAATTATTTAATTTATGTACAATATTGACGAATTAAATCTAAGACTTTTGTCTGAGCTTAGAGACATTGCCGAGGAGTTGGGGGTGAAAAATTTTAAAAAACTCGCCAAGAAAGAGCTTATATATAAGATTTTAGATCAGCAAGCCATCACACCAGAAAATTCCCTCCCTGAAAAAAAACAAATAACAATTCAACAACCAATGCAAGAACCCATCAATAGTGAAAATAAATTTGAACGATCGCCAAGAGTAAGGAGGGAAAATGTAAAAGCTACAGAAGAAGTTAAAGCGCCTGCCAACGATTTTGAGAGTCCTGAACAAATACTTGAATCATTCAAATTTGATATAGATGAGACCATCAATTCTTTTGAAATACCTGCTGGTACCGAAGGTTTAACTTTAAAAAAGGAAGATGGACCGCAAGTGGCAGATTTCAATGGTGGAAATAATCTTCGAAATGAAGGCTCTTTTAACAGGGATATTAAAGCCAAGAAGCCTAACCTTTATAATGTCCGTGATTTTGACGGGATGATTGAGAATGAAGGCATTCTTGAAATAATGCAGGATGGATATGGGTTTTTAAGATCTTCGGACTACAACTACCTTGCAAGCCCTGATGATATTTATGTTTCGCCTTCTCAAATCAAATTATTCGGATTAAAAACCGGAGACACCGTACGAGGGCAAATAAGACCTCCTAAGGAAGGCGAAAAATATTTCGCTTTACTTAGGGTCGAAACCATCAATGGAAAAACAACAGAAGAGATAAGAGACAGGATTCCTTTTGAGTACCTGACTCCATTGTTTCCTGAAGAAAGATTAAACTTAAGCACAAAGCCTGATCAATACTCTACCAGGATTTTAGATTTATTTGCTCCGATTGGTAAAGGACAGAGAGGGATGATCGTTGCACAACCAAAAACTGGTAAGACGGTGTTGCTAAAGCAAATCGCAAACGCTATTGCAGAAAATCATCCGGAAGTATATCTAATGATCCTCTTAATAGATGAAAGACCTGAAGAGGTTACGGATATGGCCAGAAATGTAAAAGCAGAAGTTATAGCTTCTACCTTTGATGAACAAGCGGAACGCCATGTAAAGATTGCAAGTATCGTTCTTGAAAAAGCTAAAAGAATGGTGGAAAGCGGCCATGATGTAGTTATACTTCTTGATTCAATAACCCGTTTAGCCAGAGCTTATAATACTGTTGTACCTTCATCCGGTAAAATTTTATCTGGAGGTGTGGATGCTAACGCTTTGCACAAACCCAAAAGATTCTTTGGAGCGGCAAGAAATGTTGAAAATGGTGGTTCATTAACAATTATAGCTACCGCGCTTATTGAAACTGGATCTAAAATGGATGAGGTTATCTTTGAAGAATTTAAAGGAACGGGTAACATGGAACTTCAATTGGATAGAAAACTTTCAAATAAGAGGGTTTACCCTGCTATCGATGTTCCTGCATCTGGTACAAGAAGAGAAGACCTGTTGATGGACAAAGACGAGTTATCAAGAATGTGGATCTTAAGGAAATTTATGAATGATATGACTTCCGTTGAAGCCATGGAATTCCTGCTTGATAAAATGAAAGGAACAAAGAACAATGAAGAGTTTCTTATATCCATGAATGGATAAAAATGTTAGATTATAAATTTTGAATGTTAAATGACATAACAAAAGGCGGGAAGTAATTCCTGCCTTTTGTTTATTCATTCAACATTTAATACTCAAAATTTAACATTTACTTAGCCTTTTTAGCTTCAGCGATCAATTTTTCATTCAAAGCTACGTAATCAGGGTTTCCTTGCTCCTTTGCTTTTCCTTTAGAACTTTCAGCCGACGCAATGGCTCCTTTAAAATCCTGAAGTTTATACTGGATCTTTGCTTTCAAATGTTCTACCCAGTATGCTTTTGGTTCTCCTTTTACCGCTTCATTTACCCATTCCAAAGCTTTTGGAAGGTCTCGGTTGGTTTCATAATAATAAGCTGCTGCTTGAAAATAAGGTTTTTTCTCACCCTTCATTGCCTCTTCTATATTTGCCATAATTTCAGAATCAATCTCGGCAGATATGGTAAAGCTTACGGCTGTTTTTTCCCATACCAATTGGATATCCATTGATGCAGGCTTTACATTAGAAAATAAAATGGTAAAAGTCTCAACATGCTCTGGAATTGAACTTGATTTAACCTTAAATCTCATAAAATCAGCATCAGGTTTATAGCCCATTGATCCCCAGGTTTCAAGGTTCTTGCTTAAAATAATCTCCCATTCTGATTTACCTGGTCTTGTGAATAAGGCATATTGGCCCGCGGGAACACCTTTCCCGTTAATTTTCACATCATCTCCAAAAGTAATCTTTGTAGAAGAGTTAGCGCCTGTTCTCCAGATTGTGTCATATTTAACCAAATCACCAAAAATAACCCTTCCCTTGGCACTTGGCCTCGAATAGGTGATAGAAACTTCAGAAAGAGCAAACTCTTGTTTAATAGTTTGAGTAGGGCTTGGCGAAGGAAGTTTTAAACCTTGCCCCATCGAAATAGAGGAAATAAATAAAGAAAGTAACAGTAATTGAAAATTTTTTTTCATAGCGAATTAATTAATGTTGTTTTAAGGCGGCTAAATTAGGAAAAGGGCCGCTAGCAATTAATAAAAAAAGAAATAAAGTTTTAAGTCAAATTAAAAATCAAAAAATTTCCGTTATCCTTTTTGTTATAAAAACAAATTAAAATTGTAATCGTGAAAACTGACATGTACGCCGGTAAATTATCTCTTTCATTTTTATTAATCTTCACTATTCAAGCTTCTTTTGGCCAAACAAACCTTGATTCTTTATTAAAAGAAAGGAGCATTTTATATAAGGATTATGAATTCTACGAAAAACAAAAAAGCTCTTTCTGGGGAACAAAATCAAAAAAGGACCTAAAAAACATCATTGAAACTTTAAAGGGAATTATTATAAAAGACAATGAAATTATAAAAGAAATAAATGTGGCAAGCCTGCAAAAGAACGCCCAGGTAGTTAGCAAAACACAAGCATCTCTTGACTGGGCGGTAGAGCTTGAAAATGAAAATAACAAATTGGAGATTTTATTAAAGAAATCCACGTTCGATTATAATGAAATAAAAGGCGAATTAGAATCATTGGAGTCCTCGGAAAAACTGAAAAACACTATGCTCTTTGTTCTTACAATAACCGTTGCCGGACTATTTATTTATATTATATACATGAGGCAGGGACTAAAGGAAAACAGACAATTGACTTAAAAAGAAGAAGTATGCCAGTCAAAACTATTTTTATTTATGGTACCTTTTGTTTTGCAGGAATAGCAATCGGATTAATTTTAATCAAAAAGCTTACAGACAAAAAAGAAGTAGTCGGAAAGCTATCCCGCAGGGAAATAAAGGAGCTTTACAAACTCGTTCAGTTATAATTTTATTTGGTTAACTTTCCCTGTTGATTTATCTTTTAATAAAACAGGTTATAAAAATTTTCAATCCTTTCTCAATTCCATCTTTTGGCAATCTTACATGTTTTAGAAATTATTCATATTTTCTAAAAATTCCCTTATAATAGTACTAATTTGATATAATGAGGTATTTCAGGGCTTACTTATTTGTACTATTCTGCCTTTTTTTGGGGGCAAGTAATCCTGCTATTGCTCAAAAAACAAAGTTTAAAAAGGGAGGTGTTGTAAACCAGAATACTAGAAAAGATTCCCTTCAACAACAAGCGGTTAATCTCCAATTTAAAAACATCAACAAGATTAATTATTATAAGGACCAATCAAAGTTTGAGGAAATCAAAAGCCTGGATAAACATCAGCAGTGGGAAGAGCTTTACCCTAAATTAAAAGAATATGTAAGTAACTTCGGTATCAAAAACTTTAATAAAGATACCTATTGGCTATGGAGACTGGCAAAACTTACAGAGCTTTTCGGGAACATGGAAGAAGCCAAAAGCTTATATAAACTTTCTATTAAACACAGCGGCAAAGACCTGGATGTAAAATCTATTGAGCTTTATTATGATTCTCTTTCCAAAAATGAGGTGGATTATTATGTACCTATTGAATACTACTATGAGTTGGTAGAATTCAGAAGAGATGTGGACACCCTGCGTCCGCCAAGGGGGATATTATTAAATATGGGAGATGTAGTAAATTCAAGGTTTGAAGACTATGGACCTACCATAGGAAAAGATAAAAACGTCCTCTACTTTACTTCAAAAAGAAATAAAAAAGAAAAGCCTATAGATGATTCGGAAAATGAAGATCTGTTTTACTCTATAAATTATGACGGCTACTGGGATATCGCACTACCTGTAAAAGGACTGAACTCGAGGTACAATGAAGGATCAGCATGCCTGACAAAAGATGGTAAGCAACTTTATTTCTCCCGCTGCGAATGTGGGGATTGTTTTGGAAACTGTGATATTTTTGTTGCTGAACTTTTGCCTGACAGCACCTGGGGAAATGTTACCAATCTGGGATTAAATGTAAATAGTAATGCCTGGGACTCGCAACCGTCATTATCTCATACCCAGGACACCTTGTTTTTTGCTTCGGATAGAATGGGTGGATTTGGGTTATCTGACCTTTATTATTCTGTAAAAACGAAAAAAGGATGGTCGCCTGCAAAAAATATGGGTCCTTCTATAAATACAATACACAATGAGGTAAGCCCTTTTTACCACCCGGTATATCCTGTCCTTTATTTTAGCTCGAATGGTCAGTTGTTGAATTTTGGAGATTTTGATATTTATAAAACAAAAAAATTAAATGACGGATGGGAAGAACCCAAAAATATCGGCCCTTTGGTTAACGGTCCGGGGTTTGAATATTATTTCACCATTGATCCTGAATCGAATTTACTGTTTTATGCGAGATCAGAAGGAAATGATAAAAAGAACTTGGACTTATATTCATTTCCTCTTCCGATGGAGGCTCAACCTACAGCCAGCACTAAACTAAGGGGTTCACTAAAAGACTCTTTGACGGGCAAACCTTTTGAAGGAATTGTTTCCATCATCGATCTGGACCACGGAGTAGAAGTAGCTCCTAAATTTTTAAGACCGGACGGAAGTTTCGAATTTGATTTGGTCGACAGGAACAATTATTTAATCATTATTCAGGGAGATGAGTTCTTTAGAATAGAACAGGTGATTTTTTTAAACGGAGATACACAATTTGACAGAGAGACCGCACCAATCACCAGTAAACTTAAATTCTCAAGTATTGAATTCGAAGAAAGTAAAGCCAATATCCTTCCTGAAATGAGGGCGGATCTTAATAAGGTTGTTAATTTTCTTTTAGATAATCCTGAATTTAATCTTAAGATATCGGGTCATACTGATTCAGGTGGAGATCCGGATTCTAACCTCAAATTATCACAGAAAAGAGCTGAAGCTATAAAAGACTACCTGGTTTTAGTAGGAGGAATTGATGAAGCACGTGTTGAATCATTAGGCTTCGGGAGCTCCCGGCCAATAGTACCGGAAGTTACCGAAGAAGACAAAAAATTAAATCGCAGGGTTGAGTTTGAAATTTCCAGACAGGAAAATCCCTGATTAAAGTATGTAATGACTTAAGTCTTTGTCTTTAACCAAGTTATTTAACTTATCTTTTACCAATTGCCTGGTAACTAAAAGTTTAGCGCCAGGCAGTATCTTATCAGGAACGTCATATAAGAACTCGTTCAGCAAATGACTCATCACAGTTTGTAGCCTTCTGGCTCCTATGTTTTCGATTTCACCGTTTATCTGAAATGCTATTGCTGCTATTTCATCCAGGGCTTCATCCTCAAAGTCCAACTCCACATCTTCCGAACTGAACAAAGCTTCGTATTGCTTTGTTAAAGCGCTTTTTGGTTCTTTTAATATCCTGTAAAAATCATCTTTTGTTAAGCTATCCAATTCCACCCTGATTGGAAATCTTCCCTGAAGTTCCGGTATTAAATCCGATGGTTTTGACAGATGAAATGCGCCTGCTGCAATGAAAAGTATATGGTCAGTGTTAATTACGCCATATTTGGTGTTTATCGTGCTTCCTTCCACAATTGGCAGTAAATCTCTTTGTACACCTTCACGACTTACATCAGGGCCTCTGCCCGATCCCCCGGAACTTGCAATTTTGTCAATTTCGTCTATAAAAATTATCCCCGTATCTTCCGCCTTTCTGATTGCCAGGTCCTTTACTTCATCCATATCAATTAGTCTGGATGCTTCCTCCTCTAAGAGAATTTTCCTCGCTTCCGCAATTGTTACTTTTCTTTTCTTGGTTCTTTTAGGAAGCATATTGCTGATCATTTCCTGAATATTCATCATTGACATTTCATCAATCCCTCCAGGACCAATAACTCCCACTCCCGAACCAGGATTTTGCGCTACATTTATTTCAATTTTTCTATCCTCCAACTCGCCATTTCTAATTTTTTCCCTGAAACGTTCCCTCGTTCTTTCATTTAATTGAAAATCATCATTTGAAGCATCATCGCTGCCTAACGCATTGTTGGTTTTTTTAATTGGAGGAATCAGAGCATCAAGTATAATATCTTCTACAATTACAGTAGCCTTTTCAACCACTTCTTCTTTCTTTTTTGCTTTGACCAGATGAACAGACTGCTCGACCAAGTCCCTTACCATACTTTCCACGTCTCTTCCCACATAACCTACTTCAGTAAATTTGGAGGCTTCTACTTTTGTAAAAGGCGCATCAGCAATTTTTGCAAGCCTTCTGGCGATTTCCGTTTTTCCTACTCCGGTCGCGCCGATCATCAAGATATTGTTGGGAACTATCTCTCTTTGAATGTCTGATTTCACATTCATTCTTCTCCATCTATTTCTTAAAGCAATGGAAACATTCCTTTTCGCTTCCTTCTGACCTATGATATATTTATCCAGTTCTTCTACTATCTGTCTCGGAGTAAGATATTTATTCTTATCTATCATGGTTAAATAAATTAATTAATATGTTTAGCACTATTAGCAATCCCTTTGCTATTTATTCTTATTAAGAAAATAATTCAAATTGGTAATCAGCGTAAAGCAATTTTGACTACCGGCGGCATTAAAGCCGCCACGACTGTAAGCAACTTCAAAAGCTTTCACCCGTATCATCATTCCAATGGAGAATCCAGACAAGGCTCCACCCTGGCTAAGTTTCATCTCCTTTCGCCTTTGATGATCATAGCCAGCCCTAATATTTATATTTTTGGTCAAAAGAACCTCAGTTCCAATTACGAGATGCCGGAAGATTTGGTCAGTTGTTGAAACTTTTTCTCCATTCAGCTCTTCTGACACTTTGAATCTATTTAATGAATGAAGGGTCATTGACAGTCGGACCGGCATGTGTTCAGGTTTAAAACTGCCGCCAATTTGCACATCAAAAGGCATCTTAAAATCGGAGGAATTGGTATAGTTCCTTAAACTAAGTCCCACGTTTTTTATTGTCATCCCAATCTTTAAATCCTTGGAAGGATGTACAAAAAGGCCGCCAATGTCAAATAAAAGGGCGGATGAAAAATATCCGGCTATATCCGACCCTGCCAATTTTATGCTCCCTCCAAAAGAAAAATTCTCTTTTGTTTGTGAATTACTTATGACTAAAGCGTAATCCCTTGCACTATACTGCCCGATAGATTCCCCTGAAGGATCAAATCCTTTAAATGTCCCATAATCAAGATAATTAATGCTTGCACCCCAACTGCCGAATTTATTAAAATCCTTTGCAAATGAAGTACTTAGATAATTTACTTTTGCGAAATATGGAATATAGTTAAAAGAAATAAAGTTATCCAATTGTTTATTCAAAACTGCCGGATTACTCAAGAAACCATTCGGATCTCTATCTGCTGATGTGACGTTTTTACCACCTAACCCTACTTGCCGGGCCGATGGAGGAATATTCAAAAACTCATAAGAATTAGTATAAACATCCTGACTTCTGGCGGAAAAAATAACAATAAAAAAAAAGATTGCTCCTACTCCTTTTTTAGGAAAATAAATAGAAAAGGAATAAGAGCATCTTTTAAACACTATAAAAATTCTATTGAGGCAACATTGAAGCTGGAATTTTTTCTACTTCGATGTCAAAATTTAATGGATTTTTTACTTTTTCATCCAAAAGGGCTAAACTGACCACCTGATCTACCGTATCCACATAATGAATCTTTAAGTCTTCAATATAACTTGGCTTAATCTCGTCAATGTCCTTTTTATTCTTTCTGCACAAGATTATTTCCTCAATTCCAGATCTTTTTGCCGCAAGGATCTTCTCTTTTATTCCTCCAACTGGCAGTACCTTTCCTCTTAAAGTAATCTCACCTGTCATAGCGATTTTATTTTTTACCTTTCTCTGTGTATATAAAGAAGCAAGAGAAGTAAACATCGTTATACCTGCAGAAGGGCCATCTTTGGGAACAGCACCAGCAGGCACGTGGATATGAAGATCAAAGTTGTCAAATACCTTGTAGTTGATGTCGAGCTTATCTGCATTTGCCCGCAAATAAGACAGCGCAGCCATAGCAGATTCTTTCATTACGTCTCCTAATTGGCCGGAAAGGGTAAGCTTGCCTCTTCCCCTGCTCAGACTCGATTCAATAAACAAAATTTCCCCACCAACGGAAGTCCAGGCAAGGCCAGTAACTACTCCCGGTTGATCATTTGATTGATATTCTTCTTTTTCAAAAATTTCGGATCCAAGAATTTTTACAACATCTGCCGCGCCAACTCTTTTCTTATAAGCTTCTTCCAGCGCTATCGACTTGGTGATACTTCGAACCACAGCGCCTATTTTCCTTTCGAGATTTCGAACTCCGGATTCTCTAGTATAATCTTCAATAATTTTAACTATAGCCTTATCATCAAAAGTAATATCACGGGGCTTAAGCCCATGTTCTTCCTTTTGCTTTGGTATCAAATGCCGTTTTGCTATTTCTAATTTCTCTTCAAGTGTATAACCGGAAATTTCAATTATTTCCATTCTGTCCCTCAATGCAGGCTGAATGGTATCCAAAGAATTTGCAGTGGCTATGAATAATACTTTAGACAGGTCATACTCCTGCTCTAAATAATTGTCCATAAAACTATTGTTCTGCTCAGGATCCAATACCTCCAATAAAGCAGAAGACGGATCACCTCTGAAATCGGAACCTAACTTATCTATTTCATCCAAAATAAAAACCGGATTGGAAGTCTTTGCCTTTTTTATGTTTTGAATAATTTTTCCTGGCATAGCACCAACATAAGTTTTTCTGTGGCCTCTTATTTCTGCCTCATCATGCAGGCCACCAAGTGACATCCTGACATATTTACGACTTAATGCTTTAGCGATCGATCTGCCTAATGAAGTTTTACCAACACCCGGAGGACCGTAAAGACATAAAATAGGACCTTTCATGTTGTTCTTAAGCTTAAGAACAGCAAGGTATTCTATAATTCTGTCCTTGACCTTTTCTAATCCAAAATGATCTTTATCCAAAACTTTTTTGGCCTTATTTAAATCGAAATTATCCTTAGTAAACTCATTCCACGGAAGGTCGACCAATAATTCAGCATAATTCAAGGCAATGGGATACTCGGCGGCTGCCGGATTCATTCTTTCAATTTTATCCAACTCCTTATTAAAGTGTTTTGCAATAGCCTCACTCCACTTCTTCTTACCACCCTTAGTTCTTAACTCATTAAGCTCCTGTTCATTGGTCTCGTAACCGAGTTCGTCCTGCAAGACTTTTATTTGCTGTCTTAAATAAAAATCCCTTTGTTGCTGGTCCAAATCAGAATGTACCTTGCTCTGGATTTCTTGTTTCAGTTCGAGCAACTGAATATCCTTGAGCATGAACTGCAGCAATGCGGTCGCTCTTTTGCTCCCATCATTGGTTTCCAAAAGTTTTTGTTTTTCCGATACATCTACATTGATGTTGGAGGAAAGAAAATGGGTAAGAAAACCGGGACTTTCAATATTATCAAGGGCGATTTGTGCTTCCTGAGGAATATCAGGATTTAACTTTAATATCTTAAAAGCGGCATCCTTTAATGATTGAATAAGCGCTTTGGTCTCCTTTTTCTTTTTGTCAGGAACGATTTCGTCAATTACCTTTACTTTAGCAATTATAAAGGGTTCCTCCTGTAGAATTGTTTCTATCTGAAATCTTCTGCTTCCCTGAATAATAATGGTGGTATTTCCATCTGGTAGAACAAGCATTTTAATGATTTTGGCTATTGTTCCAACCTTGTAAATATCCTCAGATCCGGGTTCTTCCGTAGAAAAATTTTCCTGAGCAACCACCCCAATTATTCTGTCTCCTTTGTAAGCCTTCTTTACCAGTTTAATGGATTTAGCCCTTCCCACAGTAATCGGGATCACAACCCCGGGAAATAAAACAGTATTTTTTAACGGTAAAATCGGAAGTTCTTCAGGCATCCCCTCATTTTGCATGATCTCTTCATCATCAGGAGAAATCAATGGAATAAACTCTCCACTATCTTCATCTGTCAGATTTGAAAAATATATATTATTAAATGAATTTCTATTTTGATTATGTTTCATAAAGTCTATGACAAATTGGCAACTAGAATAAATTAAATCAACCCTTCGCTTTAATTATACTTAAAAACACAATACCTGTGCCAAATAAAAGTTGAATTATAGATTAAAGTTTTGTATTTAACAA
The DNA here is from genome assembly GCA_035628645.1 of Cytophagales bacterium. Taxonomy (GTDB): domain Bacteria; phylum Bacteroidota; class Bacteroidia; order Cytophagales; family Cyclobacteriaceae; genus DASPJL01. Next base: position 51,794 of record DASPJL010000114.1, read on the forward strand.
AAAACTTTGCTGTAGATATACGAAGTAATGGACCAAAGAAGATTTATAGTAACAACACGATAAAGTATACAATTCATTTACTTCTATTTATTCTTCAATCTCTCCGAATTCTACAAATTCCTCCAAGGTTTCTTTTATTCCTTTATGAACAATTTCACATAAATAATGTGCCACGGCATCAGAAAATCCTGCCACCTTCTTCAACTCCGAATCCCAGAATGAACCTTCGTCAATAATTTCTTCAACAAATACCCTGCAACTGATTACGGTATTTACATCAGCAGTTTTCCATTTTTCATCAAAGTAAGTGGCCATAGTGTCCTCAATCAGATAAAATTCTTCGTCTCTGAGTCCAAAATATTTACCGTCTTCTATTTTCTCTGCTTTCATAAATATTAAATAAGCAGCGAAGCCAAGGGCAATATATCGGGGGACTTCCATATACCTCTTGTAGAAATTTATAATTGTTTTTGAATTCAGGTCGTTCATTTTTGAAGAATAATTGACGACAATTTCCAAAAGAGATTGGCGGATAAATGGATTATTAAAACGATCAATCAGTTCATTTGCATAAGATTCCGCCGTTTCCCTATTTCCTTCGAGTGCTGCAACTATTTCATCAAACATAACATTCCTTACAAATTCAGTGAGAAGTGTCTCCTCCATACATTCCCGTACAGTATTCATTCCCGACAAAAATCCCAATCCTGCAAGAAGTACCTGTGTGCCCTCCAACAACCTTAATTTTCGTTCCCTGAATTCTTTAATGTTTTTTACAATTGCTAAACCCTCATCCGCTCTACAAAATGACAATTTTTCTTCTATATTTTTATCTCCTTCTATTGCCCACAATCGATAGGATTCGGAAATTATCAAAAGGTTATCCTGAAATCCCAACTCCTGTTCAATTTGCTCCTTTAATACTTGCTGAGGCACTTCACTCAAACCATCAACTAAAGAATTACAAAAAGTATTCTCATTTTCTAGCCATGCTAAAAAGGAACTGCCCAAATGATTTTGTTTGGCAAGAACAATAATCTGCTCTTTCAATTTTACCCCATTGTCTATAATAACTTCCGTTGGAATTACAATCATCCCGCTATCATTTGTTCCCTTGAACATTTTAAACCTTTCAAACAAAAAAGCAGTCAACTTTCCCGAAAAAGATGAGGGAGGGCTTCCCTTTAAATTATCTTCGGATGGTGCAAAATCTATTTCTCCGGTATTGGAAATGATAACCTTTAGATCAGGATTTTTTGCGCACTCCAGTATTTCGGTCCATTTAAGGGTAGCATTGAGTATCCTGCTAATAGAGGAATTTATTATTAGGTCATCAACGGTAATATTGCTTTTAAAGCTTTTTATATTATGAACAAAAAGACACTCCTGAGCGTCGAAATCACTGAGGCGGGAATCTGATGATTCAACCGCAACGATCCTTCCATTAAAGACGCCCTTTCTATTGGCTTGGTCGATAAAATAATCCGGGATGCTTCTTATCAAAGATCCGGTTCCAAACTGAAGCACCCTTTCAGGAAGAGAAAAGATTTTTTCCTCTGGCACTTGAATTTTTTTTAGTGAATTAAAACCACTTTCGTTAAAAAGAGCCGGGGACAATCGTTGAAAATGCATACGTGTCAGGGGTTGAAGTTAATAGTATCGAAAAGGAGGACCTTGGTTCATTATCTCTTCACCAGATATTTCAGGCTTAGAAAATGAGTAACTATGGTTTGTACGGTTTGAAGAAATTTTTGATGGAAAGAACAGAAGAAAAATATTTTTAAGGCAATAGCAATCTCGTCGAACTTCAATTTGATTAGTGACACACTGATCCAAAAAAATTATGGCCACTATTGCAAAGTGAAACCAATTGAGTAGGTTTATGACACTACTTAAATATACAGATATGGAAGCTACTCAATTAGATCATCTGAAATTTCCTATTGGTCCCTTTTTAAAAAAAGAACATTATGCGCCCGAGGAGTTAAGTTCTCTAATAGGTATTGTAGAAGCTGCCCCTGAAAATTATCGTACAATAATTAAAGGCATTTCTTCTTCCGATTTAACCAAAACTTATCGCGAAGGTAGCTGGAATATCCGGCAATTGATTCACCACGTGGCTGACATTCAACTGCTTCATTTTTTGAGAATGAAAAAAGCGTTAACAGAGCCTAATTATGTTGAAGTAACACTAATCAATATGGATGGATGGGCGGTTACTGCCGATGGTCTTACGGCACCAATAGAAGATTCATTGATGATGTTTGAAGGAATTACTAAGAGATATGTCTTCCTTCTTCGGTCGCTCGACGAAAAGGCCCATGAGATAAAATATTATCATCCGATAAGAAAGTTTACAATCAATCAAGCCCAAGCCATAGGAATGTCAGCATGGCATGTGCGTCATCATCTGGCTCATATTAAAATAGCTTTGGGGGAAAAGGTATAATTTGTAAGGGATATCGATATTTGAGAAAATTATACTTTTCTAATACTCTTTTGCACCGAGACCGAGGAGGAACCGAGACAGTACCGTAACAGTACCAAGACAGAACCGATGGGAAACCTCAATAATTGTTTCTTTTTAACATCCATCAACAGCGAATGAATGTTAAAATATCGGTTTCTTTTTTCTCCAAACCATACAGTCTTTTTTCCCAATTAAACTCCATTTAATTATAAAAAAGGCTATTTTCACGTTTCTAACAACATCTTATGAAGCGCTCAAACAGACTGTATTGTATCTTCCTCTTATTTTTTTTGTATTCTGCGGCAATTGCGCAAAAGGGAAGCGGTGAAATAGAATGGCGGAAAGACGGAATCTCCTATTTGTATTATGATGGCGGGCAGATCGTTCAAAACAACCTGACAAATAATTCCAAATCCATTGTAGTATCGGGGACACAATTAACACCAAAGGGATCAAACCAGCCAATTGTTGTAAAATCCTATGCTTTTTCTTCAGACGGTAACAAGGTGTTGGTTTTCACAAATGCCAAGAAGGTATGGCGGTTAGCAACACGCGGTGATTATTGGCTGCTCGATCTTAAAACAAATACATTGAGCCAAATCGGAAAAGAAAGGCCTGCATCCTCCCTGATGTTTGCCAAAATCTCACCCGATGGAAAGAAGGTGGCTTATGTAAGTGAGTACAATCTATATGTAGATGATATAGAATCCGGAACAACAAAGCAACTCACTTTTGATGGCAATCGGAAATTTATCAATGGCACGTTTGATTGGGTTTATGAAGAAGAATTCTTTTGCAGAGATGGTTTCCGCTGGAGCCCTGATAGTAAGCAAATTGCTTTCTGGCAGATTGATGCCAGAAAAACAAAAGACTATCTAATGATCAACAATACGGATTCCATTTATCCCTTTATAATTCCTGTTGAATATCCCGTCGCAGGAGAAGCGCCTTCTCCTTATAAGATTGGAGTAGTAGATATTAACACAGCAAAACCAAATTGGATGAATATTCCTACGGATCCTGTCCTTGGTTCTTATGTCCCGAGAATGGAATGGGCTAATGACAAAACTCTAATAATCCAGCATTTAAGCCGCAAACAGAATACCAGTAAAATAATGTTGTGTGAAGCTGAAACAGGATCTTCTACGACCATTTATGAGGAAAAGGACAATGCCTGGATCGATATTCTGCCTTTGTGGGACGATGACTATATATGGGGAGGTTGGGACTGGCTCAATAATGGAAAAGAGTTTGTTTGGGCATCGGAGAAAGATGGCTGGAGACATTTATACAGGATAAGCATTGATGGAAAAAAAGAGACTTTAATTACTACTGGTGATTACGATGTGATGGACATTATTACCATTGATGAAAAATCAGGATATGTCTATTTCGCTGCTTCGCCAGATAATGCCACGCAAAAATACCTGTACCGTACAAAGCTGGATGGGTCGGGGAAAGCTGAAAGACTCACCCCTTCTGATCAGCCAGGCACCCATAGTTATATAGTTTCCCCCACAGGCCAGTTCGCTTACCACAGCTTTTCAAATCATTATACAAAACCAGTAAGTGAATGGGTCTCTTTACCTGGTCATAAAGGATTAAACAAAACAAACCACGTCGACAAAGCGATTGCCCAAGCTAAAAAAACAAGAAGCACCGTCGAATTTTTCAAAATCAAAACGGAAGAGGGCGTTGAAATGGATGCCTGGATGGCAAAACCAACATCTTTTAATCCCACTAAAAAATACCCCATTGTTTTCTATGTATATACAGAACCGTGGGGTCAAAATGTAACAGACGATTATAATGTGGCCAAAAACAATCTCTACAAGGGCAACATGGCTGATGACGGTTATATCTATGTTTCTATAGATAACCGGGGAACCCCTGTGCCCAAGGGAAGAGATTGGAGAAAAATAGTCTATAGAAAAATAGGTCTTGTAAATATCAGGGATCAGGCATTGGCTGCAAAAGAAGTTCTAAAAATGCCGTTTATAGACAAGGACAGAGTAGCAGTATGGGGTTGGAGCGGCGGCGGTTCTGCTACATTGAACCTGATGTTCCAATACCCCGAAATTTATAAAACAGGAATAGCTATAGCGGCGGTAGGAAATGAACTTACCTATGACAACATATATCAGGAAAGATATATGGGACTGCCTCAAGAGAATAAAGAAGACTTTGTAAAGGGTTCACCGATAACTCATGCTAAAAATCTTCAGGGTAATTTGTTGTATATCCATGGTACCGGCGATGATAACGTTCATTACAATAATTCAGATATGCTGGTAAATGAGCTGGTAAAACACAACAAACAATTTCAATTGATGGCGTATCCAAACCGGAGCCATGGACTGTCTGAGGGTGAAGGAACGTTCCAACATTTAACCACGCTATATACCAATTATCTGCGGCAACATTGCCCTCCTGGAGGTAGGTAGATTGTCTAGCACGAAGGTTGACATGATTGCGTCTGAACCTGAATTTGTAGAATGAATAAGATTATTGGAATTTCGAATGGCAAGAATTCATATTTTGCATCAGTTTTACAGTTTTAAAATAGCCTAGATTGTATGTGATCTCTCATGTTCTTCATATAAGTTACATTCATCATAGTTCAAGACTTATAATTAAATCCATCTAAAAAAAATCAGACCCGTTCTAATTTTTGAAAAGACAATGTGGATTTAACTGAAAGACCTAAGCGATAATGGATTTCAATAGTTATAAACTGACTGTATATGGGCTTGTATTTTTTATCTTCCTGATACTTCTTGCGGATGGAGCATCTGCGCAATTAAAACCACGGGAAAAGCCCTTTAAAATATTGGGAATAAACATTGACACCCTGCTTCAGTCGCCTATAAAAGAAATTGATACAACCTTCATTACCCCTTATTATAATTTCCTACATATTCATCCAATAGGAGAAGATAGGAATTACTCCTTATATGTATCGGATAAAAAAAGTGCTATCGCCTATAAACCAAATGTGCCCTTTTCGATTGGCGCCGGTTTATCTTACAAATGGCTCAACTTGGCTTTAATGTTTAAACTTCCTTTCACGGACAAAGCATTGGAAAGAAAAGGAAAGACAAACCAGGTGGGATTCGGCCTGAGTTATACGGGAAGAAAATTATTGATCAGTACATATTACCAATCTGCCAAAGGAATGTATTTATCAAATCCTGAAGAATTTGATCTTGACTGGTTTAGTAAAAACAATTCCTATCCAATTAGAGAAGACCTCCTTGTGCGTACTTTATTTACCCAGACCTATTATATTTTCAATTATAAAAAGTTTTCTAATCGCGCGGCCTATTCCTTCCAGGAGCGACAGAAAAAAAGCGCGGGCTCTTTTTTGTTAGGCGGATCATTCAATTTTTTTCAACTTCGTTCAGATTCTTCGCTGGCATTTTTTCCTGGAAACGAAGCTTTCAACGATAAAAGGAGCGTAAACTTTAATTCCTATGGCTTCTCGATAAATCCCGGGTATGCACACACCCTGGTTTTCAAAAAAATATTTTTTGCTTCCGTGTTCTTGAGACCGGGAATTGCTTTTAAGATGAATAAAGCCTTTGACCTGACGGAAACAAAAGGCCCTTACAAATTCCAATTAGGATGGGAGGGAAATATATCCGCTACCCTGGGTATCAATAATGATAATTATTATGGAGGTATCTCTTACTCTTTGTTGCTTTTCTCAGACAAATTGAAGGACACAGGGATATATAATAGCTATACCTATTTAAAAATACTGATAGGCCGAAGATTCAATTTCGAACCCAAAGGAGTGTTAAGGAAGGTTCCGGGATTTAATAACAAACCCTAATAACTGAGTCTTTTTAATGGTTTTTTAAATTGATTTTCTGAATAAGGCTTTACCTCAGTATGGTATTCCCGACAAAAGGACAAAAATTACCTTATTTTTTTCAAAAACCAGTTTTCCCCTAAGAAATAACCATTTCTCAATGTTCCTGAAGCGCAAAACGCAGTCCCGTTTTGACTTAAAAAGTACCGCCCTTCCTTTTAAATTACTCAGATTAAGTTTTCAAAATATTGTTTAACTCCTAAATTTTCAAAAAATCAAAACAATTTTATTAAAACCCTTATTAACATGAAAAAATTTAGTACAAAAGATTGGCGTATTTCAAAGCCGAGCACAGGTAGTTTAAAATTTTTAAAAACCGCCTTTATTCTCTTGCTTTTCCTAACATGCTTTATCGGGAAATCCAATGGTCAGTATTACCACACGCAAGGAACACAAATTGTAGACGGTAATGGAAACCCTGCTTATTTTTCAGGAATGAACCTGGGCAACTGGCTAGTATGGGAAGGCTACCTTATGATGGGTGATTTTAATTACAGGACCCATTCTCAATTTTTTAACAGCGTTAAATCTGCCTTTAATGGAAACCACGGTCAAGCCATGGACTTTCAACACCAATGGAGAATGAACTATGTTACAAGTCAAACCATTGTCGATCTTAAGAATTTAGGATTCAACTCCGTCCGTGTTCCCTTTCACTATAACTTGTTCTGGAATGGAACCACGGTAACCAACGATGGTTTTCAGTATTTTGACAGACTAATCGGGTGGTGTAGATCTAATGGTATTTCGATATTACTTGATATGCATGCTGCGCCCGGACACCAAAACCCCGGAGACCATTCTGACAATAATGAATCCAACTCAAATCAGCCACGTGAAAGTGTACACTTTTGGGATGGCAATAACATCAATATTGCCAGTCAGATCTGGAGACATATTGCAAGCCGCTATGCTAATGAACCAGTAATCTGGGGATATGACCTTATCAATGAGCCTGTACCACAACCGGGAAGAGAATATGAACTTCTTAACTCAATGATTACCATGAGAAACGCCATCCGCCAGGTAGACAATAACCACATAATTGTAGCTGAAGGCAGTTGGTGGGGATCAGATATGCAAAAACTTGACTGGATGGACGGCGCTACTCAATCAAATACAGGGGTATATAGCAAATGGGACAACAACCTGGTTTACCAGACACACCATTATTCGGATGACGTAAATGCATTGAACGGAAGAAAGTCACTCACCAATAAATTAAATATCCCTTTAATACTGGGTGAATATGGAGAAAGCAATGACAGCAAACTTCTGGAGATGACCAACTGGTGTAAAAACAACAACGTCGGATATTTCCCATGGTCCTTTAAAAAGATGTTTCATGACAAGTGTCTTTGGACCATTCCCGGAAACGCAGGATATAACGCAGTGAGAAATTATATCAATAATGGAGGAACACCTCCAGCCAATGCCTATAACGATATGATTGCTTTTTGCAACAATAACATAGCCAATGGAAAACCAGGACAAACTTTTCACGCTGGATGGTATAATGCAGTAAAACCAAGCACAACAACGACTCCTCCTCCATCTGGCGCACCTATCGGACAAACCATTACTTTAAGAGGTTCTAACAATTTATATGTATCCAGTGAAGATGGAACTCAACCAATGTATTGCAACAGGGGATCGGCAGGAACCTGGGAAAAATTCCTTGTTGTAGATGCGGGGGGAGGAAAAATCGCTTTAAGAAGCATGAACAAATATGTTTCTTCTGAAAATGGCGCAACCTCAGGAATTACTTGTAACAGAACCGCCATTGGTGGTTGGGAAGCATTTACATGGGAACAGGTTGGAACCAATCAGGTGGCTTTAAAAGGAAATAATAATCAATACATTAGCTCGGAAAACGGACAAGCAGTAATGAGATGCAACAGGCCAACCAGAGGCGGATGGGAAACTTTTACCTATGCCACCACATCAGCTGCAAGGCTTGGGACTGTTGAAAGTGAGGCCTTATCGGTAAGTTATTATCCTAATCCTGTTTTGGACCAGTTCACTTATGAGTTGTTTGATGGGTCAAAGGATCACAAGATTAGCATCAGCGATTTTTCAGGAAAGGTAGTAGTTGAAAAATCTTTTGATAATGCCGGCAATACCAATACAATTGACTTATCTGGTTTAAGATCAGGAATGTATATTATCAAGGTTTCTGACAAATCCCGTAATCAGACTTTTAAAATCCAAAAACAATAACCTATCATGGCAACTGCTTGCTCAGTCAGGCAGTTGCTTATTTTTTATCTTTTAATTGATTGAATCTTTTTCAATTAAAGGTTTAACCGCCCTGGATTTCCTGCGGTACTCGTAATTCTGTCTTTCCGATGAGCCGTATCCTTTTTCAAAATCCGTATAGGTATAAAATTCTGTAAAGTCGATTCTTCCATTTCTATACCAGACAAATTTGCCAACCTTCCTGGCTTCTGCATTTCTGTCGTTCCATTCATTGATATCCGTCCAGTCCACATTCGGAGTAAGCGTCTTATAAATTCCTGTCATCTGATTTTGCCCGTCAATATAATAATCGCGCACAAGAAACAGGTCCCCTTCAATCCATTTAATGGTACTTATATAACTGGCCTCCTCCTTGCTGATGAGTTTCCAATTTTCATCAAAATAAAGAATAATTCTTTCCTCATTTTTAAATAAACGGATTCTATCTTCCAATGACAAGGTATCCATCCTTTCAACTAAAAAGACCAGTGAGTCATATTTTTCTGTGTCCTGCAAAGTGATTTCAGCCCCATTTCCATTCTTGGCATCCTTAGTATTGCAAGAATATAAAAGAACCAAAAACAAAATATGTAAAATTGCTTTATTCATATTTCAGGTAAATTTTATCTATCCTCTTTATTCATTCCTTGAAATATATAATTATTTTTAATAGGGAAAAATGTTTTACTGTTGGCAACTTTCTCCTTGCAATATCAAACCGCTTTCTTTTAAAACCTTTCCTTTCTTCTAATTCTATAAATTATTTAATTTTGGCGTTTCAATCTGGTCAATGTTGCATTATAACGGTTGACCTTTTTGCTTTTCGCTTGTTTTTATATGTATATAATTTGTTGTTTTACTACCTGTTTCCTGAAAGGAGAGAGGGAAAAGGCGATTGTTTTAGTAATTTAAGAAAATGACTGTTTCATGATTTTTAATCAAAATCAATAAGTGTAATAAAAGAAAAGAATTTACATGCCTTTTAACTTAGATTCCCCTGTACTTCTTTGTTTCCAATAGATTGGTTAATAGTATGATCAGTTATTTTACAAAATTTAATATTCTTTTTATACTATTTTATGATTAAGGTTACCTCGAAAAATATTGCTTTTCCCATTTTGGGTTGCCTGGGTATCTTTATTCTTTATATTTGATATTAAACAAAATTAAAAATGAATTTTACAACAGTTTTCACACTGTTATTCGCATTATTTGCTACACTTCTCGGGAATCAAACAGAAAATCATAAGTTTGATAAATCTTTATTTTATTCAGTTATTTCTTCCGATGATTTAGAGTTAGTGGACAGTCAATTAAGAATTTTAGAAACTGCAGAAATAACGGAAAAAGAAGCTTTTGAAGGCGCTTTGTTAATGAAGAAAGCAGGGCTTGTGAAGAATGTGAAAGAAAAGTTATCCTTATTTAAAAAAGGCAACCAAAAACTTGAAGAGGCTATTGTTGAAGACGCACAGAATGCAGAATATCGCTTTCTTCGTCTTATCATTCAGGAAAATGCCCCAGGTATTCTTAACTATGATAAAGACATTGAGGCAGACTCTTTACTCATAAAAAATTCTTTTGACTCCCTTTCGACAATAGTTCAAAATGCAATCATGGATTATTCCAAAAAATCAAAAGTCTTAAACCAGAACGATTTTTATAAATAGAAACATATGATTCCCGGTAAAAAGGTATTGATATTATATTATTCACAATCCGGCCAATTAGGAGAGATTGTGAATAATTTTCTTTTGCCGTTTGAAGAAGCAGGAGTATCCGTAGAAAAAGTTAACCTCAAACCCAAAAAGGACTTTGATTTTCCATGGACAAGCAAAAGTTTTTTTGACGCAATGCCTGAAAGTGTGTTGGGGATTCCTGTCGAACTGGAAGAATTTGAGTTAAAAGAAACCGCTTATGATCTTGTGATATTTGGATACCAGCCATGGTTTTTGTCGCCAAGCATACCTGCAAGTTCTATCTTATTGAATAGCAAAATAAAAAAGATCCTTAAGGATACTCCGGTAGTAACAATTATTGGCGCCAGGAATATGTGGCTAAATTCTCAGGAAAAGGTAAAAAAATTACTTAGGGATGCTGAAGCTAAGTTGGTTGGAAATATTGCATTAACAGATAAGAATGGTAACCTTGTAAGTGCAGTAACTATTCAATACTGGTTATTTACGGGCAGGAAAGACAAGTTTTTAAATATTTTTCCAAAACCGGGTGTTTCCGAAAAAGATATTTCAGGAGTGAAAATTTTCGGAGAAAAGGTATTACAAGCGCTTAAAGAAGGAAGTTGGAACAGTTTGCAGGAAAAATTGGTTGCTTTAAAGGCATTGGAAGTAAAACCAAACCTAATGTTTATAGAATCACGAGGCAGTAAAATATTTAAGATCTGGGCAAAAGTGATCATTAAAAGAAAAAACAGGTCGTTGTGGACTCAGCTCTTTAAATTTTATCTGTTAATTGCGCTTTTTATTGTTGCCCCAATTATACTATTGATTAATACGCTTATTTTTCAACCCTTTTTAGGAAAGGTGATAAATAAGAAAAAAGAATATTATTTAGGATTGAATTAATATAAGGAGAGAGATGTCATTGAATGAAGTTTATATAGTAAAAACCTCCAGATTTCTTCCCAATAGCCCCATTTCATGTGACGAGATGGAGGAATATTTGGGCTTTATTGGTGGAAAGCCCTCCAAATCAAGAAGAATTGTTCTAAGAAACAATGGTATAAAAACGCGCCATTACGCATTAACAAAAGAAGGAAAACCAACGCATACCAACGCTGAAATGGTTTCCCTGGCCATTAGGGGTTTATTTAAAAATGATTCTGCCGGTTTGAAATCTTTCCAGTTTTTAAGCTGCGGTACTTCCTCTCCTGACCAGATTATGCCCTCGCACTCGGTAATGGTTCATGGTTGGCTGCCCGAGAGTAATGCCATTGAAGTAGTGTCGCCTTCAGGAAACTGCTGTGCGGGAATGCATGCCTTAAAACACGCTTATTTGTCCGTGAAAGTCGGAGATTCGCAAAAAGCCGTATCGGCTGGATCAGAAAGGACTTCAGGAATTTTAAGGTCCGACCATTATGAAGAAGAAGTACAAAAACTTGCTGAACTTGAAGAAAATCCCTACATAAGTTTTGAAAAAGATTTTTTACGATGGATGCTGTCTGACGGTGCGTGTGCCTTCTTGTTGTCAGATAAAAAAAATGAAGAGGGTATAAGCCTTAAAATAGAATGGATTGAAGGGGCTTCCTACGCGCATAAAGTAGAAGCATGTATGTATCAGGGCTGTGACAAGCTTGAAAATGGCCAGTTAAAAAGCTATATGGATTATACGCCCGAAGAAATTGTTGCGCAATCCATATTGAGTATGAAACAAGATACCAGGCTTTTAAGCCAATATATCATTTCATTGGGATTCGATCAGATAAAAACCATTTTTGATAAAAGAGGCCATTCAGTGGAGGAGGTGGATTATTTCCTGCCTCACATGTCCAGCGACTTTTTCAGAAATAAAATTTCAGAAAAGCTGGAAGAAAACGGAATGGGCATTCCACAGGAAAAATGGTTTTCTAACCTTACTTATACAGGAAATGTAGGTGCAGGCTCCATTTATTTAATGGTGGATGAACTATTCCATAGCGGAAAGCTTAAGAAAGGTCAGAAACTTTTACTGGTAGTGCCCGAAAGTTCAAGATTCTCTTATGTATATGCCCTTCTAACTGTTTGTTAAAGACATGGAAAAAAAGGACATACCTCAAGACCCGAGCAAACTTCAGAATTTCACAAAAGAGGTCTGTTATGCAGTAGATGAAACAGGAAAATATGTTGCTGACCTTTCCTCCGGATGGGAGGTAAAATCTTCAGCGCTTGAGGTAGCCTGGAATGATATAGATACAAGAGTTTCTGACGCGAAACAAAAAATGGATGCCGGACAGGCCAGCCCTGTTTTATATTTAATGGAACTTAAATTAATGGATCTTCCCACCGTCTCCGATTATACAGGATTCTGGAAATGGACCATTAAAAGGCATTTTAAACCAAATGTTTTTGGCAAACTTTCGGATAATAAATTAAAAAGATATGCTGAAGTTTTTGAGGTAAGTGTGGAGGATTTAAAAAAAATGAACAAAGGATGATACTTGATTTTCAGCATGTTCAATCCGCTCACTGTGAAAATGGCGTTACCACTAATTTATTAAGACATATAGGGGTAAGTCAAATAACCGAGCCCCTTGCTTTCGGAATCGGCTCCGGACTATTTTATATCTACATCCCTTTACTTAAAATAAACAATGGACCGGCAATAGCTTTTCGAACGATGCCCGGAATGATATTCAAAAGAACTTGTAATTCGTTGGGAATTCCGGTTGTAAGGAAAAAATTCAGTTCCAGGGAAACAGCACAGAAGTACCTTGATGACCGGTTGCTTTCAGGAGAACCTGCCGCCTGTCAGGTAGGTGTTTATTACCTGAGCTACTTTCCAAAAGAATACCGTTTCCACTTCAATGCTCACAATCTGGTAGTGTATGGAAAAGTAGACGGAAAATATTTGATCAGTGACCCGGTAATGGAAGAAACGACCTCATTATCGGAATATGAACTGGAGCGCGTTCGTTTTGCAAAAGGTGCGCTGGCCCCAAAAGGACAGATCTATTACCCAAAAGAAAAAACTTTAGTTAGCGACGATAAAATAAGAAATGCAATAAAATCCGGGATCAAGGGAAATATCAGGGACATGCTCTATATCCCCGGAGGAATAGCCGGAGTAAGTGGAATACGATATACTGCCAAAAAAATAAAGAAATGGCGGGATAACCTTGGACTACAAAAAGCTGGCATATACCTGGCTCAACTGGTGAGAATGCAGGAGGAAATTGGAACAGGCGGCGGCGGATTTCGCTTCATATATGCAGCATTTTTACAGCAAGCGCATCAATACCATAAAATTGACAAGCTGCTGGAAGTTTCTCAGAGGTTTACTCAATCCGGTGACATCTGGAGAAGGGCTGCAATTCAGGCTGCCGGAATTTATAAAGGGAGGTTAACAGAGCAATCTGATTTCAACCAGATGGGTGACTATTTATTAGAGGCGGCAGAAATTGAAAAAGGCGCTTTTAAAGACCTTTCAAAAATAAAGTGGAATTAATTTGCAGATGTGCTCATATGAAAATGTGCTGATGAGCAGGAATCGCAAACTGTTGGATTATAAATGAGATCGGTTTTATTCGTCATTTGTCATTCGTAACTCGTCATTAAAAATACATAATTCTCAAGACTAAATACTAATGAAGGCCATTAGCATCAAAAATTTAAGTTTCCAATATTCAGGACAAAAAGATTTATGTCTGGACAACCTGAGCCTGGAAGTACTTGAAGGAGAACGCTTCGGACTCTTCGGGCCCAATGGCGCCGGAAAAACAACGCTTATGAGCTTAATGACCGGATTGCTTACTGCTGATCATGGAAGTATTGAATTGTTGGGACATAATGTAAGTCATAATAAAAAGTGTATTAATAAATTGTTTGGCTTTGTTCCCCAGGATTTTTCCTTTTACCAGGACTTATCTCCTTTAGAAAACCTTGAGTTTTTTGGTGCTTGGGCAGGCTTAAAAAGTGAGGAAATCAAAAAACGAAGTATTGAGTTACTTGATGTATTAGGCTTAACTGAGGTCGGGGATAAACAGGTAAGGAGGTTTTCCGGGGGAATGAAACGAAGGGTAAATCTGGCTATAGCAGTAATCCACGAACCTAAAATTTTATTTTTGGATGAACCTACGGTTGGTGTTGATGTACAAACCCGTCATGCAATAGTCAATTATTTGCTGGAACTAAATAAAAAAGGCACTACACTTGTCTATACTTCTCACCAATTGAGTGAAGCAGAGAGTTTATGTGAAAAAGTAGCCTTGATTGACGAAGGAAAAATCATTGCACAAGATACCTTAAACGGCCTCCTTTCAATACATCATCAGGACCGGCTGGAAGGGTTGTTTTTAAATTTAACGGGTAAAGCATATAGAGATTCATAATGTTTAAACTTTGGGCAACATTGGTTAAAGACTTTCGCATCCTTACAAGGGACAGGGTTGGCCTTACGCTGATGTTTATTATGCCCATCATCTTGGTAATCGTAATTACCAGCATTCAATCCAGCACTTTCGAATTGGTAAACGACAACAAGGTTCCGCTGATTCTTTCCAACAGAGACAATGGAAAAGCAAGCCAGGAGTTGATCGTGGCCATTAAAGAAATGGGAATGTTTGAGATTTCTGAAACAAAAGAAGATTTCAATGAAAAGGAAATTGCAGATTTTATGCATAAGAAAGATGCATTGATAGCAATTATTATCCCCAAAGATTTCTCAAATAAAATATCCTTAAAAGCTAAAGATATCGCAGGTAAAGCTTTAAATGAGTTTGGTGTAACGGAAGAAACAGGCGAATCTCCAAAAGATTTGGTAGACCCGCTTACCTTATATTATCATCCTGTATTGCAGGAATCTTTCAGGTATTCCATACAAGGGGCATTAAGAAGCGCACTGCAGATAGTGGAAAGCAAAGAGATTCTTCAAACCCTTTATTTTTCTCTCAATGAAAAAGAGTTACCTAAAGGATTGGAAAA
Organism: Cytophagales bacterium; assembly: GCA_035628645.1. Lineage (GTDB taxonomy): Bacteria > Bacteroidota > Bacteroidia > Cytophagales > Cyclobacteriaceae > DASPJL01. The sequence continues at coordinate 67,008 of DASPJL010000114.1, forward strand.
TGAAATCATAAACAATCAAATTCCTATAAATGAAATCCCTGTTTCAAGGGATGGAAGTAGAAATATTCCAAATGCTACACAGCATAACATTCCGGCGTGGACTGTTTTTGCAATGTTTTTCGTGGTAATTTCATTGGGAAGCAGCGTAGTGAAGGAAAAGCTGAGCGGAAGTTTCATCCGGCTAAAGACATTACCGACCAGTTATTTTATTGCGCTTATCTCAAAGCAGATTTCCTATTTATTGGTAACCCTTGCACAGGTAGTTGTAATATTCTCAATAGGCGTATTTTTGTTCCCATTAATCGGACTTCCTAAACTTAATCTTCCTTCGGATCTAGTCGGGCTTTTAATTGTCTCACTTATTTCAGGGTGGTGTGCAATAAGTTATGCCATTGCTATAGGCGTTTTTGCCCAAACACAGGAACAAGCAAATGGATTTGGTGCCGTTTCGATTGTTATTTTGGCAGCAATCGGAGGAATTTTAGTCCCAAGTTTCGCAATGCCCGAATCTTTTCAAGTTTTAATGATCTTATCTCCCCTGCACTGGTGCCTGGAGTCCTATTATGGATTGTTTCTGGAAGGTGGAACGCTTGGAGATATCATAATGAATTTAATACCATTACTAGCCATAATTACAGTTTTACAAATCATCGTCCTATTGGGACTTAAAAGAAAAAATTTAGTTTAATCATTAATATGGAGACCGCACAATTAAAGCAGCAAGTAAAAGAACAGATCATAAAGTTTCTGAACCTGATGGAACTTAAACCTGCCGATATTAAAGATGACCAACCTTTCTTCGGAGAAGGGCTAGGCCTTGATTCAATTGATTCTTTAGAACTTATCGTAATGCTTGAAAGAGAGTATGGTATTAAAATAGAGAATCCAAAGGAAGGCAGAAAAGTACTTGTGGATGTAAACACGATGGTGGATTACATTGAAAAAAATAGAAAAAAATAAGGAGATGGAAGTTGGAAGCGGGAAGCGCTAAGTTTTTAACTTCCTACTTCCATCTTCCCACTTCCAACTAAAAGAATAAAGCATTGACCAAGGTTTTCGTAACAGGTATGGGAGTGATTAGTCCTTTGGGGGATTCGGTTTCTTTGAACCGTAATGCCTTAAAGGAAGGAAGGTCTGCCATATCCACATTAGATCTTTTTACCACCCGTTATGCGAGCCTTCTTCGTTTCGGCGAGATTAAAATTGAGAACCAAAAACTCAGGGATAAGCTTAAAGTAAATGAAAAAGGCATAACCCGAACTACTTTACTGGCGCTTCATGCTTTCGAAGAAGCAATCAAAGACAGCGGCTTAAATTTTTCTGAAATTTCATCTTTTGACACTGCCCTTATAGGAGCAAATACTGTCGGAGGAATGTGCCTTACGGATGAGTTATATCATGATGCAAATCAGGAAATCAAAGGATCAGAATATGTTGCCTCTTATGATTCGGCCTCAATCAATATGTATTTGCAGGAAAAGTTTGGAATAAAAGGAATCATAAATACCATCAATACAGCTTGCTCCTCATCAGCGAATGCAATTATATACGGAGCCAGGTTAATTAAACATGGCTATGCAAAAAGAGCCATTGTCGGGGGAGTAGACAGTCTTGCAAAATTTACTATTAATGGATTCAATTCCCTTCATATCCTTTCTGCGGAAAATTGCAGGCCCTTTGATAAAGACAGAAATGGACTAAACCTGGGGGAGGGAGCGGCTTTTTTAATATTGGAAGGAGAAGCAGAAGCCGGCAATAAAAAAATTTATGCCGAGTTAACGGGGTATAACAATTCCAATGATGCCTATCATGCTTCTTCTTTGTCAGAAACTGCAGACGGGCCATATTTAGCAATGAAAGGTGCGTTAGATGAGGCCGGTTTAAAGCCCACTGATATTGGTTTTATAAATGCCCATGGGACCGGAACCGAAAACAATGACGCGGTAGAAAGTACGGCTATGGTAAAATTATTTGGCAATCCTCCCGCGTTTGCATCTACTAAATCAAATATAGGCCATACTTTAGGCGCTTCCGGAGCAATTGAGGCCATTTACAGTATGCTCAATCTTGAACATCAGGAAATATATCCCGGACTTAATTTCCATAATTCAATCCCGGGAACTGATTTGATACCTGTTCAGACATTCCGGGAAATGCCGCTTAAACACGTCATGTCCAATTCGTTTGGTTTTGGAGGTAATTGTAGTTCACTGATTTTTTCCAAAGCCTGATCATGTTTTATATACATCAAACCTCTTGTATTTCTCCTCAGCAAACTTTTTCAAATATTGACATTGAAAAAGTGAATGAATTTACAGACAACAAGATGTATGTCAGTGAACCTGCTTATGATGGAATTCCGGCAGGTATTTTAAGAAGAATGGGAAAAGCGGTAAGAATAGGTGTTGGAGCAGCGTTACCCTTGATTAAGAATGCACAGAAAATTGATGGCATTGTAATAGGAACTGCCAACGGAGGACTTGAAGATTGTATTAAGTTTTTGAATCAAATCATTCAATACGAGGAAGGGACGCTTACGCCTACCAATTTTGTTCAGAGTACGGCAAATGCCATAGCTTCTCAGATTTCACTTTTATCAGCCAATAAAGGATACAATGTAACACATGTTCATCGAGGTTTAGCTTTTGAAAATGCCTTGATAGATGTAGATATGCTTTTGAAAGAAAAGCCGCAAAATGCTTACTTGCTGGGTGGTGTGGATGAAATATCTGTTTATAATTATAACATCCAGTTTTTAAGCGGGCAGTACAAAAAGGAACTGATTTCAAATAAGGATTTATATCAAACCAATTCAGAAGGAAGTATTGCAGGAGAAGGAGCAGCTATGTTTTTGGCTGGTGGCCAAAAAGAAGGAGCAATTGCCAAACTGGACGGAATAAAAATTTTACATGCTAAGGATGAAAAATTTATACAACAGGAATTGAAGTCTTTCTTAAAAGAATATTTAAAAGAAGGAGAAGAAATTGATTTATTTTTATCGGGTGAAAATGGAGATGCACGTTTAAATGCCTTTTATTCTTCCTGTGAATCCTTATTAAAAGAAAAAACTAAAGTTGCCCGATACAAACACATGACAGGGGAACATCAAAGCGCTTCGGCAATTTCTCTTTGGATTGCCTGCAATATTCTTCAAACTCACAGGTTACCATCGCATATGGTAAAAATTGAAAATGAGAAAAAAGAATTTAACAAAATATTATTATACAATACCTATGGGAATATGCAGCATAGTTTTATGCTTCTTTCCAATACAAAATAAAGTCAAAATCAATAGTAGAATCAAATCAGAAAAGAATTAATAGCAAAACATTATATGGATTTTTTTAAGAGTGACAAAAAGAGAGCAGTAGATGCAAAATACGAAGCACAAAAAATAGCTTTTGCACCAGTTGTATTTCAGGCAGCACGATCCTTAAGGGATTTGGGTATTCTTGAACTCATAGGAAAAAACACAAAAAACGGAGGGCTGACCGAACAACAGGTCTCTGAGACTTTGGGTCTTTCTCTATATGGCGCAAGAGTATTGATGGAAGCAGGTTTAAGCATCGGGCTTTTATGCGTCAATGAAGAGAAATATACCATTACCAAGACAGGTCATTTTATGATGAAAGATCAAATGACCATAGCCAACATGAATTTTGTGCATGACGTCTGTTATTTAGGTCTTTTTAATTTAAAAGAATCCATTGTAAATGGAAAACCGGAAGGATTAAAAGTATTTGGAGAACAATGGAATACAGTTTACGAAGCGCTATCAAAGCTACCTGCTCATGTTCAGAAAAGCTGGTTTGAATTTGACCACTTCTATTCCGATATTGCTTTTCCCGAAGTTTTGCCTTTGGTATTTAAACATAATCCAGGATTAATTTTTGACGTTGGCGGAAATACAGGAAAATTCTCCTTACAGTGTGTTAAATATTCTCCCGATGTAAAGGTTAAAATTGTTGATTTACCAGGTCAATGGGGAATGGCGGAAAAAAACATTAAAGATGCCGGTTATATTGATAGAATCTCCGGCCATCCTGTTAATCTATTGGATAAAAATGCACCTTTCCCTAAAGGCGCTGATGCGGTATGGATGAGCCAATTCTTGGATTGTTTTTCTGAGGAAGAGATCATTTCAATTCTTTCCAGGGCTAAAGAAGCTATCGGAAAAGACGGAGCGATTTATATTTTGGAAACTTATTGGGACAGGCAAAGCTTTGAAGCAGCGGCATTTTGCTTACAACAAACCTCACTATATTTTACCAATATCGCGAATGGGAACAGTCAAATGTACCATTCCAAAAATATGATTAAATGCGTGCACGAGGCCGGACTATATGTGGATGAAGATATTGATGGAATAGGAATCAGCCACACCTTATTCAGATGTAAAATCAAATAGGTAGAGACATTGTATGCAGCTCTAGCGATGACATCTCTTAATACGCTGATTAATGCACGTGCTCAGGATAGAGATGTCATCGCTAACTGCCTTCAATAAAATATTTAGAAAAAGATTTCTCCATTAATTAATAGATACTATCTTTGCAGACACTTTAGAGAGATGGCAGAGCGGTCGAATGCGGCGGTCTTGAAAACCGTTGACTGTAACAGGTCCGGGGGTTCGAATCCCTCTCTCTCTGCTTCTTATCAGGCCTTTGGAAAACCAAGGGCCTTTTTTATTTCCATTTTCATATCCTTTTTAAAAACTTCCTTAACTTTCCGAGGAATAACAAACACTAGAAAAAAATAAGTTAAATTCTTTAGAAGAGGGAAAGTGTGAAGTCAATCGACAACCTGATACCTCATAGCTGACACCCAGTACCTCAATGAATGAACCAGTGAAAATCGGACTTATAAGAGAAGGAAAAGTTCCCTATGACAAACGTGTTGCCTTGACACCCAAACAATGCAAATTTCTAATTGAACAATACCCTTATTTATCAATTTATTGCCAGCCCAGTAACTTCAGATCTTATCCCGATAATGAATTCGAGGAAAACGGGACCACCGTTCAGGAAGATTTAAGTGATTGCGATATTTTGTTTGGCATAAAAGAAGTGCCTATTGATCAACTTATTGAAGGAAAAACATATTTTTTCTTTTCTCATACTTTAAAAAAACAACCTTATAATAGAAAACTTCTTCAGGAGGTATTAAAGAAGAATATTACCTTGATTGACTACGAAGCCATCACGAATGAAAAGAAGGAAAGGCTTGTCGCTTTTGGGAAATATGCAGGAATCGTTGGCGCTTACAATGCTTTCAGGACTTTAGGTTTGAAGAATAATCTCTTTAATCTTCCGCCGGCTTATACGCTATTTGATAGAAATGAGATGATGGCCAGGTTGAAGCAGTGTACTTTTCCACCCATTAAAATTGTGGTAACAGGAAGTGGGCGCGTAGCCAAAGGGGTAAAAGAGATTCTTGACGAATTAAATATACCGCAAGTTTCTGCAGGTGATTTTATTTTAAAGCACCATAAAAATCCTGTCTTTACTATACTTAGGTCGTCTGATTATTATCAAGATGAAGCAGGAAAGTTTGATGCCGATATCTTCTATTCAAATCCGGATGGCTATAAATCTACTTTTTTAAACTTTGCTTTTAATGCCGATATGCTTATTGCGGCTGCATACTGGAATCCTTCTGCACCTAAGCTTTTTGAGAAAGAAGACATGAAAAATCCTGATTTCAGGATCAAAATTATTGCTGACATCACCTGCGACATCAATGGATCTATTCCTTCTACCGTTAAGCCTTCCACGATTTATGATCCCTTCTACGATTATAATCCATTAAGCGGTGAAATAGAAAATGCTTTCTCTGATATTAACAATATTACTGTGATGGCTATTGACAATCTGCCTACCGAGCTTCCAAGAGATGCATCAGAATTTTTTGGAAACCAACTGATAGAACATGTTTTCCCTGCCCTATTAGTCAATGATGAACATAGAGTTGTTCAAAATTCCATCATTGCATCAGGCGGAACGTTATCTCAAAACTTTGTCTATTTAAAAGATTTTGTAGAACATAAAGAATAAGATCAACGGACTTATTGCGCTAAAAGTCTCATATTAATAAATTTGTGTTAGAAAATTCGTATTTTATTTATATTTTAGCGATTCTTCTTTCATCCAACCAGCTAAGCGTATTTTAAAAAAACTCTATAAATGAAAAAGTTAACTGAATAATGAACCGAATTGGTCTTAATTTAGGATTCAGAGTGGCAATAACCACTCTTCTTTCTTTAATATTATTCAGAGGGAATGCTCAAACCGAAACAGGAGATTC
>DASPJL010000115.1:0-15873 GCA_035628645.1 Cytophagales bacterium
AACGGGATGCAAAGATTATAAACTTTTTCTTATCTGCAAAACCATACCACAATATTTCTTCACTTATTTCTTCAACATCATCATAACTATTTGGATTTAAATCCTTTTAACCCAAAAACTTTTTTTGTAAACCTCATATTACCTTTATTGCTCCTCTTTTAAATTATCGATCTTTTCATTCTGTCCCCTATTTTAAACAATCACTTAAGATAAATTCAAAGAAATAATTTAGGCATTAGTTGAATAAACTAATTCCAACCAGCTTTACGAGCTTATCAAATACCCATAACAACTTTACAAATACCTCTTACCAACCTTCTTTATTAATCGAGTGATGTATATGTACAATCCAAGCAAAGAAAAAATAATAAGAAGGATGACGGTTATTTCAAGGACATTATTATTTAAACCTTCGCTAAGCAAAGACCTTAGCTGAGAGAACTGGGTACCTATCCAAAAGCTGATGATTGTTCTTGGCAGCATACCTGCCAGACTACCAATTAGTATTTTATCGAGCTTAAATTCTGCTGCCGCTAAAAAAACATTCATTATTGAAAAAGGAAATATAGGTGACAGTCGCGCCAGAATAATCAAAGGCAGTTGATCTTTGTCAATAACTGTTAGATACTTATCAATGGACTCTACCTTTTTTAAAGTTTCTAAAAAGCTTCCCTTGTCTATCTTATGTGCAATGAAATTACCTATTATGGTAGCCATCAAATAAGCCAGTATGTAAAATATTAAAGAAGGCCATCCCAAAAAATATCCGCAAAGCAAAGCAGCTACTGTAGTAGAGGTTAAAGAAAGGGCCATTGCAAGACTCAATCCAACGAAAATTAATATCCAATCATAAAAAGAAAAGGACATTATTAATAATTCGTATTTATAGGACAGAAAAATTAAACTTGAACTGAAAGCAATAGCAGAAATTAATAATATAATAATATATAAAAATGACCGCTTGTTTTCTCTTAGAATTTTAAGGATTAACATTCACTGTGTTTAATATAAAAATAAATAACTTCGCCACCACAAATAACGGCTCAGCTTTCGAGTTACGAAAAATATTAATCAGGGATTTAATCATCTACTAAATTGGTTCATAATTAAAGACCTTTAAAAAAATCACATTTTCTATATTGAATTATGAAATTTGGAACTAAAGCAATACATGCAGGAATAGAACCTGACCCTACCACCGGAGCCATAATGACTCCTATTTATCAAACTTCTACCTATGCACAGACCTCGCCAGGCAAGAATAAAGGATATGAATATTCAAGAACACACAATCCTACACGGGATGCGCTTCAAAATAATCTCGCTGCCCTTGAAAATGGAAATTATGGTCTTTGTTATTCCTCAGGCTTAGGCGCTACAGATGCAATAATGAAATTGCTAAAACCCGGAGATGAAGTGATTGCCGCCAATGACATGTATGGAGGCACCTATAGGATTTTCACGAAGGTTTTTGAACCTTACGGAATAAAGTTCCATTTTATTCCAATGAATGATACTGCCATCCTGGAAAGTTCAATTAACGAGAATACCAGATTGATCTGGGTAGAATCCCCCACAAATCCATTGCTTAATATTATAGATATTCATGCCCTGGCCAAAATATCAAGAAAGAATAATATTCTCCTGGCGGTAGACAACACTTTTGCCACACCTTATTTGCAAAACCCCCTTGACTTAGGCGCTGATATTGTAGTTCACTCGGTCACAAAATATCTGGGAGGGCATTCTGATGTTGTAATGGGCGCTATTATCATTAATGATCAAAAACTTGCCGAAAAGCTGGCTTTTATTCAAAATGCATGCGGCGCTGTTCCAGGTCCCCAAGACGCTTTTTTGGTATTAAGAGGAATTAAAACATTGCATATAAGAATGCAAAGACACTGTGAAAATGGGAGAATTATTGCTGAATATCTAAAGGCCCATCCAAAAGTCGACAAAGTCTATTGGCCCGGTTTTACAGATCATAATAACCATGATATTGCAAAAAAGCAAATGAAGGACTTTGGAGGAATGCTTTCTTTTACACTTAAGGGAGACAACCTGGAGGATGCGATCAGGGCAATGGAAAAACTAAGAATATTTTCTCTGGCAGAATCGCTGGGCGGTGTTGAATCTTTATGCTGCCATCCGGCAACCATGACTCATGCAAGTATTCCTAAAGAACAACGAGAACAAACAGGCTTAGTAGATACTCTAATTAGATTAAGCGTGGGAATAGAGGATGCCGAAGACTTGATCGAGGACCTGAAACAAGCGATTGGATAAGGGGAGATCTTTCCGTCGTGTATTATAGGATAACTACGCGTAAACATAAGGGAATCACTGCGTGAAGTATACTATAACGTCGCTATAAAATCGCTATAAGGTCCCTATAATGTCGCTGAAAGGTTGGTGAAAACAGAATAAAAATAGAAGAACTTTGATTAGTTTCTCTGTTTCTTTGATTGCAATAAAGCAATTTCAAGTTAAGTCATTTCTAGCAACGACCAAAGAAAAACCTTATAAAAAAAAGAAGGCTATCCAAAAGGGCAGCCTTCTTTTTTTTATTAATATTTTAAAAATTACTGTTGAAGTTCGCCTTTCATTTTATCTGCTCTTTCAAGCTTTAAAATGTTCATGGCATCTGTGTCCAATCCGATGACGTTGTTTTGTGTTAACCTTAACACTTCGTCGTAGAAAAGAACGATTACAGGAGCCTCATCCATTATAATCTGATCCATTCTCTGATAGATATCAAATCTTTTCCATCCATCATTTTCAGTCAAAGATTGTTCAAATAGCTTGTCAAACTCTGCATTGGAAAAATGTGTTTTATTTGGCCCTGCAGGTGTAAAGTTTTTGCTATAGAATAAGGATAAAAAGTTTTCAGCATCCGGATAATCACCAGTCCACGAAGCCCTGAAGAAATTTACCTTACCATTATTTACAAGATCCAAATGTGTAGCGGCTTGATTTAAATTGATCTCTACCTTTACCCCTATGTTAGCCCATTGCTTCTGCATATATTCCAAAAAGGCTTTGGATTGAGCAGTAGAATATATGGTAATTTCAGGAAGACCTTTTCCATTGGGAAAGCCCGCTTCTTTCAACAATTGAGCCGCTTTATCAGGGTCATATCCATAACCTTTCACTTTTTCTTTATCAAAAGAAGGTAAGGCTGCAGGAACAAAACCAGAAGTACCCGGAGTGCCCAGGTTGTTTAAGACATAAGCTACCATTTCTTCTCTGTTAATGGCATAGCTCATTGCTTGTCTCACCTTTTTATTAAAGAAGGGATGATTTTTATCTTCATAAAGTTTAGGATCCAATTGAAAGCCTACATACTCCGTATTTAAATAAGGCACCTTCTGAACAATAAATTTGTCTTTGAAATCCTTTTTGATGCTACCATCTCTATTTAAGATAAGATCTTTGGAGTTGTCATCAAGACCCGAAACAAAATCCAATTTACCTTGTTGAAAGGTTAAAAACTCCTGGCCCCTGTCCGCTATAAAAGAGACTTGAACGGCATCCAGATAGGGTAGTTGTCGTCCCCTGTCATCCCTCTTCCAGTAGTTGCCATTCTTTACCATGATAAGGCTATTGCCTACTTCCCATGATTTAAAAGAAAAAGCTCCTGTTCCTACCGGATGAGAAGAAAAATCTTTACCGTACTTATCTACTGCTTCCTTAGGAACTACGAAAGTATAAGGCATTGATAAGATCTGAAGAAATGCAGGAAACGGACGACTAAGGTAAATCTTTAAAGTATACTTGTTGACCGCCTTAAAACAAGTATCCGATGGGTTTCCGTTGGCGTCCTTTAACACTTTATCGTTAAATACCCATGCGCCGGGACTTGCTGTTTTCTGATCCAATATTCTATTAAAAGAATAAACAAAATCAGAAGCAACTACTTCCCTACCTTTTCCATCCGCAAAGGAGGGATCGTTATGGAAGTAAATACCCTTTTTAAGATTAATGGTGTATTGCTTCCCATCCGGAGAAATATTCCAGGTATCTGCCAATGCCGGGTGAACAAACAAATCATTACTCAATTCAAATAAGCCATTATATAGCTGTGTTGTTGCCCAAGTGTTAGCTTGATTACGTGCAAAAGCCGGATCCAGGGAATTAAGCCCCTCAGCCTGATTATAACGAAAAACCTTCTTATCCCCATCTTCCATGCCCCCGGAATTCTTTTTTCCGCAAGACCCTAGAAAAACAAGGGATACAACTACAATACAAAATTGTCTCAACATAATTTTTAAATTTTTCTGAATTAAACTCATATCTTTGACGACCGAAAAAAACGACCTAAAGATTGTCGAATTTTCAAAATAATACAAATTAATGTATGAATTTTACAGTATTTAGCCTTTCTAATTGCTCCTTTTCAAACAGTAATATTGTATTAAAAAAGGTTGGTTCTGTAATTCCTTTAATTGTATTCGTTAATTTTTTCAAAAAATAATTCCAGAAATATAGAATCTCTTAGCTTTGAAAGCGACAGATAATACTAATTTACATAGTGATAGTGCAAATAGAATGATAATCAGGTTAAATAAAAAATATTAAATTGAGATATACTGAAATGTTGGGGAAAAATTATTTTAATCATCGGCTGGTAAAAAAAGGTAACTGTACGATGAATGAATTCATTTCCAATAGAAGTAATTTAATATCAAATTTTGCATTTTTAACAAGCGTCATTTAATCTAAAATTGACCGAAAATTGGGGAGCCTAAAAATTTATGCCCCAAAAGCATGGAATTGAAGTAAAATTGAAGAAAAGGTCAAATAAAATATTAAACAAAAATAATGGGTAAAACAATAGCAATTGCTAATCAAAAAGGAGGCGTAGGAAAAACCACTACAGCAATAAATCTAGCTGCAAGTCTGGCTGCTTTAGAATACAAAACCCTGGTTATTGATGCCGATCCTCAAGCAAACTCTACCTCTGGCCTTGGGTTTAATCCTAAAGAAATAAGAAATGGAATTTATGAAAGCATGCTTGAAGGAAACACTCCTCAGGATTATATACTCCATACAGAAATAGAATACCTTGACATTTTGCCTTCTCATATAGACCTTGTCGGCGCTGAAGTGGAGATGATAAATCTTAAAAACAGAGAAGAAAAAATGAGGCTTGCTATTGAAAAGGTTAAAAACGACTATGATTTCGTCATAATTGACTGTTCTCCGTCACTGGGATTGATCACAGTAAACTCGTTAACAGCAGCAGATTCAGTAATTATCCCTGTTCAATGTGAGTACTTTGCGTTGGAGGGTTTAGGAAAGCTATTAAATACAATTAAGATCATTCAGTCGCGTTTGAATCCAAAGCTTGAAATAGAAGGAATACTCCTCACAATGTATGATGTGAGGATAAGGCTTGCAAATCAAGTGGTGGATGAGGTGACCACGCACTTTCAAAAAATGGTATTTAAGACTATTATTCCCCGGAATATAAGGTTAAGTGAATCTCCCAGTTTTGGTTTACCTGCTATTGCACACGATGCGGATAGCAAAGGTGCGATAAGTTATTTAAATCTTGCAAAGGAAATATTAGAGAAAAATGGGATGGTATAAATTTTAAACTATGAATGACAAAAAGTTTCCAAAAAAAAGAAATGCTTTAGGTAGAGGACTTGGCGCTTTATTAGAAGATTCTGAATCTTATTTAGATAAAAATATTGAACCTCAGACGGTTAATAACATAAATGAAATTCCTTTAGACAGCATTGAGGTAAACCCTTTTCAGCCACGTCAACATTTTGACCAGGAGGCATTAAATGAATTGGCAGAATCAATAAAAGTCCAGGGAATAATTCAGCCTATTACTGTAAGAGAATTAGAGCAAGGCCGATACCAGATTATTTCAGGGGAAAGAAGATTTCAGGCCTCTAAAATTGCCGGACTTGACGGCATTCCTGCTTATATAAGAACTGCGGATGACCAGCAAATGCTGGAGATGGCTCTTATTGAAAACATTCAAAGAGAAAACCTTAATGCCATAGAAGTGGCCCTCAGTTATCAAAGATTAATCTCCGAGGTAGGCCTTAAACAAGAAGCCCTGGGGGAAAGAGTAGGAAAGAACAGGGCCACAGTCAACAATTATTTAAGACTGTTAAAACTTCCTCCCGATATTCAAATTGCAATCAGGGATAACAAAATATCCATGGGACATGCAAGAGCAATTATAAACATAGACAACGTAGATACCCAGCTTGCAATTTTCAAAAAAATACTGAGCGATGAATTATCTGTGAGAAAGGTAGAAGAATTGGTTCGCGAATTATCTACAGGGGGCAGTGAAAGCCGGAAAGAAGAGCCTAAGAGCAAAAATCCTGAAAAAGTATACGAAATAAACCAGATTCAATCGAAGCTTTCTTCACATTTCGGAACCAAGATCTCTATTAAAAGTGATGATAAGAATAAGGGAGAAATTAAAATCCCATTCTTCTCCAAGGATGATTTAAACAGAATACTTGAATTACTGAATTATTAATGAGGTTGTTCTATTGTATTTATTTGTTTTGCCTGATCAGCTTAATCCCTTTGTTTGAAGTTCAGGGTCAAGATACTTTATCCTATCGGATCGATACAATTAAAATAAAGGAAATAAGTCCCAGAAGCAACAAATATTTTGATCCGGACCGGGCGGCAATCCTTTCGGCGGTGGTACCCGGATTGGGCCAGATATACAACCGACGGCTTCTTTATATCAAACTTCCCGTCATTTATGGGGGAATAGGCGCGCTTTATTATTTCTTCGATTTAAATAATAACAGGTTTAGAAGTTATCGGAATGCGAAAATCAACCTTCAAAATCCTGAAGCCAATTTGAGTGTAGACCCGGAAATTCAACAAGATGTAGAAAGGGCTTTGACTCGAAGTCCACGCACCACGGTGGTAGGACAATTGGAAAGACTTGAATCAAATTATAGAAGAAATAGGGACTTAACAATTATCTTAGCCTGTGCTTCTTATGGATTAATCGTAGCCGAAGCATACGTGGATGCACATTTAAAGGGTTTCAAAATATCGAGAGATTTGTCGTTTAAACCTAAACCATCCATCGAAAGAACAGCTTTTTCAACGCCGGCCATCGGACTTGGATTTAAGCTAAGCTTATCTGATAAATAAGGCAATGTTGAATGTTGAATGTTGAATGTTGAATGTTGAATGTTGAATGTTGAATGTTTATAAAGAAATAATTTTTTAACAAAAAAAGCATGAGTTCGAGCTATGGGCTGATAGCTGAGACCTGATACCTTAAACCTCAAATTACAATGAACATACTATTACTTGGATATGGAAAAATGGGTAAAACAATTGAGCAGATAGCGCTTAGAAAGGGCCACACCATTTCCTTTATTGTTGACCAGAACAATTATGATGATGTAAAGAAAGTTACCCCCGGAAGCGTTGATGTTGCCATTGAATTTACTCAACCTGACTCTGCTTTTAATAATTTGGCCTTCTGTATAGATAATAATATACCGGTTGTTTCAGGAACCACAGGATGGCTGGAAAGAAGAAAAGAATTAGAGGAATATTGCAATAAAAAAGGAGGAGCGGTCTTTTTGTCTTCCAATTTTAGTGTAGGTGTAAATCTCTTTTTCCACATCAATCAGATGGTGGCAAAAGTAATGAAGGATTATCCTGAATATAGTATAACTATGGAGGAGATTCATCATACTGAAAAGAAAGATGCCCCGAGCGGAACTGCCATTACATTGGCAGAAAGAATAATGGAAGAATATCCTTCCAAAACTTCTTTTGTAAATGAGGAAGCCACTCAGGAAAATGAACTTCCCATTATTTCAAAAAGAATAGCAAATGTGCCTGGAACACATACGGTAAACTACAAATCAACTATTGACAGCATTGAGCTTACACACACTGCATTCGGCAGAGAAGGATTTGCGTCAGGTGCCGTGGTAGCCGCAGAGTGGATTGTAGGGAAAAAAGGCGTATTTGGAATGAAAGACTTATTGAACTTCTAAGGGATAGAACTACCATTCTATCTCTTTAAGTCCCTTTGACTTTAAATATTCATTTGTTTTGCTGAAGTGCTTCCCTCCGAAAAACCCCCTTTCGGCAGAAAATGGAGAAGGGTGAGCGGAGGATAACACCAAATGTTTATTTGTATCAATAAAACTTCCCTTCTTTTGCGCATAAGCTCCCCAAAGTATAAATACTACATTTTCCTTTTCCTCATTTACTTTTCGGATTACCTGATCTGTAAATTCTTCCCAACCTTTATTCTGGTGTGATCCGGGCGAGTTTTCTTTTACTGTAAGGGTAGCATTCAATAAAAAAACACCTTGCTTTGCCCACCTTTCCAGGTTTCCTGACTGAGGAATTGGTTTACCCAAATCATTTTGTATTTCTTTAAATATGTTCTTTAACGAAGGGGGAAACCGGACCCCATCATTTACTGAAAAAGATAGGCCATTGGCCTGTCCAGGGCCATGGTATGGATCTTGCCCTATGATCACTACTTTTAACTGATCAAAAGGACATTTATCAAAAGCATTAAAAATTAATTTTCCCGGAGGATAAATTTTTTCTGTAGCATATTGTTCCTTTAAGAAACTTACAAGATCTACGAAATATGGTTTTTCAAATTCTCCGCTTAACCTTTTCTTCCAGGATTCATTAATAACTACTTGCATATTATAACAGTGTTCAATTTCGAAAATACTATTTTGAAAACTTATTCTGATGTTATTGTACAAGAATTTTTTTTTCACTAATTTCCTTCCCGGCAAAAACAAATCTTTAAAATAAGTCGTTACCAAGTGAAACAAAATTCAATGGTTACAGAAATTACAAATGGTGTAAAAGTAACTGTGGCTACTGATTATCAGCCAGAATATTCCAGTCCTATTCAATCTCACTTTGTATTTACATATAAAATTGTAATAGAAAATTGCAGTGAATTTACTATTCAGCTTCTTAGAAGACATTGGTTCATTCACGACAGTAATGGCGTTGTAAAGGAGGTGGAAGGAGATGGTGTAGTTGGACAACAACCTGTACTTGAGCCTGGAGAATTCCATCAATATGTATCCGGTTGCAATTTAAAAACCAGCATTGGTAAAATGCGTGGAACTTACCTTATGGAACGAATAGTGGATGGAAAAAAATTTAAGGTAAACATTCCTGAATTTGTAATGATGGTTCCATACCGCTTAAATTAGCGCTTAATCCCTTTTCTTTGGATAGAATTCTTCAAATACGAAGGTATCTTTATTATCTTCTTTATGCCAATGATGAACACCAGATACATAGCCCATTTGTATTTGATTTTTACCTGAATACCATTGTGCGCAATGAAATACAACCTTCCTTTCAGGCGATCGAACACCTAAGGCGCAAAATGAAACGAAGCAATTTAAAAATTGAGGTAAAAGATTACGGAAGCGGCTCAATAAGGAATAACAAATCAAAGAGGGCGATAAGTACTATTGCAAGAAACAGCCTGAAGGCCAAAAAGTATGGGAGGCTTTTGTATAGAATTTCCAAGTTTTACAATCCGCAAGTAGCCCTTGAATTGGGTACTTCACTGGGTGTGACCACTTTATATCAGGCCCTTCCGCTTTCTCAAAACAGCTATTTATATACGCTGGAAGGATGTCCGGAAACATTACGAATTGCAAAGGAGAATTTGAAAAGTATTGATAGAAACATAAAAGTAGTTGAAGGGAATATAGACACAACGCTTCCAGACCTTTTAAAACAGATAAAGACATTGGATTACGTTTTTTTCGATGCTAACCATCGGTTGGAACCTACATTGAGGTACTTTGAACTTTGCCTGGAAAAGGCCCATGAAAATTCGATTTTTATTTTTGACGACATACACCGTTCAAAAGACATGGATAAATCATGGAGCTTTATCAAAGCTCATAAACAAGTGATGCTGACTATAGATCTGTTTGAACTGGGCATTGTTCTATTTAGGAAAAATCAACCGAAGCAACACTTTCTGCTGCAATTTTGATTTACCGATTCGATAAATGTCAGGAGGAAATATTATAATTAATTTAAGTTGAATTTATAAAAATTTTAAGGTGGGAAAACTATACCTTTATTTGTTTTGTATTCTATGAATGATAATTAATTTAGTGATATTTAACCATTTCATTGATTAGAGACAATAAAAATCTATTTTTGCAATTTAAAAAACACCAGTAGTAAATTATATTATGGAAGAAAATGAAAATTTTAATGTGGAGAAGAAGAGTAACAAAAGATTTTTTTTAATAGCTATAATTATTGTTCTTCTCATCATAAATGCTGTAAAATTTTATCTGGATTATAGGGACTCAAAGGAGAAGGATGAAATCATCAGCAGTAAAAATGTAGAGCTGGAACAGACTTATGACAAGCTAGAAAATGTAAGCCAGGAACTCGAAGGGAAAATTGAAGAAATTAAAAGGCTGGGCGGAAATGTAGATTCCCTCATTTTGATACAAAAAGAATTAGAGGCGGATAAAATCGCGCTCAAAAGATCCGGGGCTATTGCAAAGAAAAACTATGATGAAATTAAAGATAAGCTGGAAGGCTATGAATATCTGCTGAGGCAAAAAGACCAGGAAATAGAACAACTGAAAGCACATTCCAAAGTTCTTTTTGAGGAAAACAAGGATCTTAAGACGCAGAAAAATGTCCTTTCTGATTCCATTAGCAAAATTGCCCAAACCCGCGAGCAGCTTGCTGAAAAACTCGCCACTGCCTCAGTTTTGAAAGCAGAAAATATTAACGTAGTGGCCATTTCGGATAAAGGAAAAGAAAAAGACGGCGGAGAATACAAATCCAAGCAGATCGATAAGATAAAGGTTTCCTTCAACCTGGCCGAGAACAAGGTTGCTAAAATTGAAGGCAAAGAAATATTGCTAAGTATAGTAGATCCTAATGGAAGCCCTCTTTATGATGTTTCTACAGGGTCAGGCACTTTTGTTTTCAATGGTAAAGAACAATTCTACTCGGCTAAACAAGAAATCCTTTTTGATAACACCATGCAGCAACTTTCTTTTATTTATGACAAAGGAAGCGAGTTTGACAAAGGAAGCTATAAAGTAGACATTTATGCTGAAGGAAATAAAATAGGCACCAGTTCTTTTGTTGTAAAATAGCAACTAAAAAATACAATAAAAGGAGAGCAGGTTATTTATACTTACTCTCCTTTTTTTTGTCTTTTCCTATGAACAGATTAAGGAGCCAGCTATTGTTAATTTTTTCGGTCGTACTTTCAATGCCTACGGCGGCATCGCTTATTTCCGCTAATGTCTGATTGATATTTACAGCCATAGAAGTATCCGTTAACAACCTCCCTACCGTTCCTTCTTTATTGTTCAAATGCTGACTAAAAGCCACAATTTCATCTGTCGCTACAACGGCATTTCTGCTTGCCACTCTAAGCGTGTCTACCATACCTTCCAAACCGTCATAGATTGATTCATTGACCATCAGCTTTCCGAGGCTTCCTTCTCCCTTTCTGACTTTTGAAGCCAGATAAACAAAATCATCGGTAATTTCCACCACATTTTTTCCACTCCTGTTATAAGCGCTCAGAATGGAATTCAAAGTACTGTACATTTGATCATCACTGATTAATTTACCAATAGTCCCCTCTCCATCATTAATTTTATTACTCATCTTTGCAAGATTTCCAACCAAAACCTTGGCCTCATTCCCGGTTTCCTGGAGCATTACCATCAATTCATCTATATCTACCGGCTCGGTGGATTTTAACTTATCACCCTCTGCTATTGTCAAAGCGCTTTCCGAACCTGACGTCAGATTGATAACCTTATCGCCCATAAGACCTTCAGATCCGATTATAGCCATTGCATCCTTCCTAATGAATTTGCTTGCACTTTTGTCAATTAGAAGCGTTACGCTAACCAATCGATTGCTAATAATTTCTATCTCCTTTACCGTTCCCACCGTAATACCTGAAAACCTGACATTGTTGCCAACCTGAAGACCGCCCACATTTTCAAAAGTGGTGACAATCTGAGTATTGGATCCGAAAAGGTTCTGACGGCTTCCTACGAAGTAAATGCCTCCGATAAAAAGGAGTATTCCCAAAGAGATAAAAATCCCCAATTTTATATTGCTTGCGATTTTTTTGTTCATAGTATTAAAAATTTATTCAAAAAACGCCCTGATCCAAGGATCATCGGAATGTTCAAGTTCATCAAAGGCTCCTTCGGCATAAAAGACGCCGTCTTTTAATAGGTAAATTCTGTTAGCAGTTATCTTAGCACAGGATATATCGTGGGTAATTATGATAGAAGATATATGGTATTTCTCCTGCATTTCTAGTATTAACTCACTTATTTCTCTCGAGGTTACAGGATCAAGTCCCGTGGTAGGCTCGTCGTAAAGCATTATTTCGGGCTTTAATATTAAAGTTCTGGCCAGTGCAATCCGCTTTTTCATTCCTCCTGAAAGCTCAGCAGGCATTTTATTTCTTGCTTCCACCAGCCCTACACTTTCCAGCGCTTCCAGAACCAAATCTTTTATCTCGCCGCGCGAAGGCACTTTGAGCTGTCTTTTTAGAGGAAACTCAAGATTTTCTTTTACCGTCATTGAGTCATATAAAGCACCTCCCTGAAATAAAAAACCAACCTTCCTGCGGATTTTAATTAAATCTTCCTCATCCTCTACTCCATCCAAAATGTCTGTTCCAAATACTTTAAGCACGCCCGCATCAGGATAAGCCAACCCCACAATACATTGAATAAATACCGACTTTCCCGTACCAGACTTTCCTAAAACTACCGCATTCTGTTGCTTGTGCAACTCAAAATTTATATCCGTAAGTACCTGTTTGTTTCCAAATGATTTCCGGACATGGATAAATTCAATAACTTTTTCATTTCCTGATGAGGATTGAGGGTCGTCTGATTTTGGTTTCCTAATGGCAAAAGGTTCTGTCATTGTTGTCGTTCCATTTTTTTGAAACTAAATCTAGTTATATACGAATATTTGGGTCAGTTGAACGGCAATCATGTCTATTATAAATACGGTCAGTGATGAAAGTACAACAGCGGAATTCGCCGCAGTACCTACACCTACAGTACCTTGTGAAGCGTTATACCCCTTAAAACAACCTATAACACCAATAGCAAATCCGAAAAAGAAGGTTTTAATTGTTGCAGGAAACACATCACTGAACTGCAGGGCTCCCAGCGCCTGATAAAAGTAAAGTTCTATATTGATGTTGCTATTGATGTTCAAGGCAACATAAGAACCGAACAATCCAATGGCATCAGCATAAAAAACCAGGATAGGCACCATTAGAGTAGTGCTGATTACCCGTGTTACTACTATATAGTTGTATGGATTCGCACCTGACACGGCCATGGCATCAATCTGCTCGGTTACTTTCATTGACCCAAGCTCTGCGCCTATACTTGACCCTACTTTACCAGCACAAATTAAAGCCGTGAGGACAGGCCCGATCTCCCGGATCAGAGATATGGAGATCATGGACGGAATAAGAGATTCTGCGCCAAAATCGACCATGGTAGGCCTCACTTGTAAAGTCATCACCAAACCAATAATAAACCCGGATAACCCTACCAAAAAAAGAGATTGATAACCAAGCTTATAAGCCTGATTCAGTATTTCCCTGAATTCAAACGGAGGTTTAAAAATCTCCAGAAAAAACTTCACTGTAAACCTGGACAACTGGGCCAACTCTATAAAAAAATCCTGAAGCAGGATAGGCATATTTTTGTACCTTTCATCAATCACTTCACTCTCTTCGCGATGAGAAAGGGTTTTATGAATTTTTCTTTTCGTAGGAGTTTTGTGCTTCATCTTAAGTTTTATTGTTTTTGCCGGAATAGTTTCAGCCTCTATCCATTGTCTAAATCCTAAGGTTTAAACGAATTTTACCGAAAGAGTTTTTGTAAATGATAAGGAGGTGAATTTATTTGGGAGTAGCCTTCCGATGTGTTAACTTTAGCATCCTATGTTTAACTAAAAAAAGGAGGAAAAAATGTCACTTAGATTAGGAGATATTGCCCCCGATTTTACCGCTGAAACTACAGAAGGTAAAGTCGAATTCCACAAATGGATTGGGGATAGCTGGTGTGTTCTATTTTCACACCCTGCAGATTATACACCTGTATGTACTACCGAGCTTGGAATGGTTGCCAAGTATAAAAAAGATTTCGAAAAAAGAAACGCCAAGGTAATCGCCGTGAGTGTGGATAATTTGGAATCGCATAACGGATGGATAAAGGACATCAATGAGACACAGAACTGTACGATGAATTATCCTGTTATCGCTGATCCTGACAGAACAGTAGCTAATTTATATGGAATGATTCATCCTAATTCCAGCGAAAGCTTTGCTGTACGCTCTGTATTCATCATAGGGCCAGATAAAAAAATCAAGTTGATGATTACTTATCCGGCTTCCACAGGAAGGAATTTCGATGAAATAGTAAGGGTGCTTGATTCTTTGCAACTTACGGCTAATTATAGTGTAGCGACCCCAGCCAATTGGGTAGATGGACAGGAAGTAGTTATATCGCCGGCCATAAAAGATGCTGATATTCCTGGAAAATTCCCTAAAGGACATACGCACATCAAACCTTATTTGAGGATGACTCCTCAGCCTAATAAGTAGTTGAGTCAGTAAATTAAAAAGGAAGGTCAAAGAAATTTGACCTTTTTTGTTTTTAAACATTCCTGAACCAATGAACCACGGAGAAAACGGAGGTTTGCACAGAGGAATGGAGGATTTTAATTCTTTGTGTTCTCGGTATTTTCTCTGAGTTCTGTGGTTAAAAAATCATCTCCAACAGAATTTTTAAATTTAACCCATAGCCGTTTCAAAGTTTTTACAAATCCTACTAAATCTTTTGAAATAAAATATGTTATTTTAAAGATGAAAAAGATTCTATTTGGTCTGGTGTTTATTGTTCATACTACTTTTATGGCGAACGCCCAGATTTCTATCGGCCCTAAGATGGGTTTAAACATATCGAAAGTACCCACCACAGAAACGGCTCTGCCCGAAGGAAATAAAGAACTGTTTAAAACCGGACTCAATATTGGGGTAGCCGTCAATTCAAAGTTTTCAAACCTGATATCATTACAGACTGAATTACTATTTTCTCAAAAAGGATACAGGGACCAATGGAAAGAAGAAAATGACCAGACAGGGAAAGCTGTTCAGATAGAAGAAACTGTAACAGCGAATTACATTGATTTAGCATTTTTACCAAGAATTACTTTTGGTGAAAACATGGTGAAAGGTTATTTAAACGCAGGTCCTTCCATCGGCTACTTTATATCAGGGAAGACATCAAAAGTTATTGACGAAGACCTGAATGAAGACAAAATTGACTTTGAAAAACTTGATGATCCCGACCTTGATCTTAGAGGATTGAAAAGGGTTGAAATTGGGCTAAATGCGGGAGGAGGAGTCCTTTTGGCAGCAGGCTCCGGAAATATAGCCCTTGATCTTCGCTACACTTACGGCGTTACACCCTTAAGAAAATGGATAGATAAAAACGGCAACAACAGCAAATGGAACAACAGTGTTATCGCCTTAACCTTCGGATATCTTTTTGAATTATAAAAGCGGGAAGATGGAAGTGGAAAGTTAAAAGATCCAATTCCACATTCCATCTTCCATCTTACTCGGAAATAATTATCGTTACTTTATTGATCTTATTTTTATCAAGCTCAGGAGTTTTCTCGCCGGCGCCAAAGTTGTTCAAATCTCCTTTTTCGGCTTGAACAAAATACGCTAATGGCTCCAGGCCTTCAAACAAAACCCTGCCTTTTTTATCAGTTTCCTTAGCTTCTCCAACAGGATTTATTGTGGCA
>DASPJL010000116.1:0-29303 GCA_035628645.1 Cytophagales bacterium
CCTCTACTACTCTTCTTTTTAAACTTTCATCATATTCTCGTAATACTCTTTTGGATTTTTCCTTGGTTTCAGATTCTGATGCTTTTTTGAAATCTTTCATTTTGTTGACTTTTTGCTGTCAACCTATTTCAGGACAAGACATAATACAAAATCTTATTTTTATCGGGGAAAATCGGAAGCTCTGGTTATCCATCACTTTTATCGATTATCCAATTTTATTTCCACTTTTCCGATTGAACCGCTCTATCCTTTATCATCTTAATGAAACACAACACAAGAACTTTTATAGGGTTATTTTCCTCTCTTATAAACAGGAACGGTACTACATGGTTCTCCATACATTATAGAAGCTACATAAGGGGTCAACAACCTTGTCAGTTCAAAATAAGCAGCATGTGGAATAGAAATATCCCCACAGCCTTTTATCACTACCTTAGCATCTTTATATGAAGTCGGATTAAGCTTCGACAAAGCAGTTCTAAACAAGGCGATTTCCAAATCATCCAAATCGCCGAAAATGAGGGTTTTCGCGACAGGCTGAAGCTTTGTAGCCAAAAGCATATATGCCCATGATGGAATTATAGCGTCTACTGAACAAGTAACAGCTACATGTTTGCCCTCATACTGCGACCAATCATGAGTCTTAAGAAATTCTCTAAAGTCCTTTTCCTTCAAAATTGCATCCATAAATAAATTCCGAGCTATGTCATACAACTCACGCTGCCCCTCAATATAATAATCGGCAAGGTCAAGGGTTATAAGTCCGCTATTGGTAACTCTGTTAACTATTCCTATTTCTTCCATATCCGTTAATTTGATTTTTTAGTTAAAACAAAATCTTTTAAGTAAAAAGGTTCAAATAAATGTAAATCCTCAAATAATTGGTTGTCAAAAGACTTTTTTGCCAAAAGGCCTATAAATTTAGCTTTAGGATAAATGCCGTCAATGAAAAAAGCATTTCTACTCTTAATAATTCTTTTAAATTTTTCAGCACCGCTTCCAAAGAATAAAACTTTATGATCGTTTAACTTATTTGAAAAAGAGATCTCTTCAAGGATCAATGCACTTGTTTCCGACTTTAAAATTAAATCTTTATTGTACATAGCACAATACACTTCCATTCTACGTGCATCCAACATAGGACAGAGCAACATTTCTTCTGTTAGACCAAAAGACACTTCCAAGGCCATAGCCTCAAGTGAATTAATCGCCAAAAGTGGTTTTTCAAGGGCCATACACAATCCCTTTGCGGTGCTAACCCCTACTCTTAAGCCTGTATAGGAACCGGGGCCCTTTGAAACTGCTATCGCGTCAATCTCTTTAATGGAAAGGTTGGATAATGCCAGTACCTGGTCGATTTGCAAAGTAATTTTTTCACTGTGAGATTTACTTATATGGGTTTCGACGTAAGACAGCAGCATTTCTTCCCCATGAATGGAAACAGAACATACTTCTGTGGTAGTTTCTAAACTTAAAATAATTGCCATTGAAAATAGTTGATTCGCAAAAATAGAAAAGGGATAATCGCCATGACTATCCCTTTGAAATCTTTTAATGAAAATTTATCTTCTCAGGATTTCATCATACTTCTTTGAGTCCTTTAGAACATCGATTGCCGCTAATATATCCGGATCTGAATCAAAAGAAGCTTCAATCACTCCATCCTGCAAATAATATCTGGAAACAATTTCTTCCTCCAGAGCCATTTTAATTTCATCTTTAAACTTCTGAACGTCTGACTCTTTATTATGAGAAAGCTTAGATTTAAGAGATACTATCTGATCTGAAATATCTTCATAATTCTTTTCATTCTTTGCGTGGGCGATCAATTCGTCGATGGTCAACTCCACCTGAGAAGTATAATCATACTGCTTGTCAGATAACCAATTCACAAACTTTTGAAATTCTTCATCTGATAATCTGAAAGTTTTTGCTGAAGCAATTTTTTTATTTTGAAAAGAGTATTTAGTTGCGTAGTCAAACAAAAGTCCTTTGGAAATTAAACTTAGGGTAATTGGAGCAAAATTTCTCTTCTCCAGTTCTATATCGGGGGTAATGCCTCCGCCATCATATACCACTCTTCCATTTTTTGTTTTGAAGGCCACCCTTAAGGAATCAGGTATCTTTCCTATGCTGCCATCTTCATTTCGATGACTGTAATCAATTGCCTGAATACATCTTCCGCTCGGAATATAATATTTCTGAGTTGTTATTTTTAAATGTGAATTGAAGGATAAAGGTCGGGTAGTTTGCACAAGACCTTTGCCGTAGGTTTTCTGACCGATTAAGACGCCACGATCGTAATCTTGTATAACTCCGGCAACAATTTCAGCAGCAGAGGCGCTCATATTGCTCGTCAACACTGCCATTGGAATCTCGGTATCCAGCGATGTGTTTAGTGCTGAGTAAACTCTGTTTAATTCCTTTATTTTTCCTTTCGTTGTTACCACTTCGAGATCTTTCGGAATAAAGAGATTACAAATATTCACGGATTCCATTAGAATTCCTCCAGGGTTGTCCCGTACATCTAATATCAGCCTTTTTGCGCCGGAGGATTTTAATTCACTGGCTGCCTCTTTCACTTCTTTCCAAGCACCTGAGGTAAAATCTGACAATTTAATATAGCCGATTTCATCGTCCACCATTCCGTAAAATGGTACATTGTCGATTTTAATTATTTCCCTCTTCAAGGGTACTTCTTTAAGCTCATTCGAACCATATTTCTTTATGGTCAGTAAAATGGTGCTATTGGCTTGTCCCTTTAAAAGTTTCCCGATATCATTTGCATTTCTATCTTTCAACTCTACTCCATCAATTTTTACAATTTCATCCCCAATGCGTAAGCCGGATTTATGAGCAGAATATCCCTTATAGGGCATGACTATTAATGTTTTTCCATTTTTTTTACTTATTAATGCCCCTATTCCACCATATTCTCCGGTAGTCATTGTTCTAAAATCCTCTATTTCATCTTCGGGAATAAAATTCGTGTAAGGATCCAAATCTGCAAGCATGGCATCTATTCCCACCCTTATCATTTGATTTGGATTTATTTCGTCGACGTAATATGTGTTTGTTTCCTTAAAAAGAGTCGCGAAAATATCCAGGTTTTTCGCTATTTCGAAGTACTTCTCCCCCCCGTTATATTTGAATGCTGCACCAGAAAGAATAAGAATTCCAACAGCCCCTATTAAGCACATAGCCCTTATGGATTTCATAGTAATAGTTATTAAATTAATTGAATATTAAACCGACTTTGACTCGAAACAATCGAATGCTAAATTTAGTTTATTTTGGATTATGCTGAAAGGCAATTTTTCCTTTGAAACATACATTATTCCTATAACTGCCGGAAAAATTCCTGGTGGGATTTTTTTTAGAAGTTCAGGCTTATTTATCCTGTAACCTTCCCTGATTTGCCTCTTGAGCCTGTTTCTGTCTACTGCTCTCTTAAAATTCCGTTTGGAAACTGAGAATAGAATTTGTGGAAAAGCCGGAGTAACCTCCTGACTTTTAATATAAAAAATTTTGAAGGGGTACAAATAAAAAGAGGATCCTTTTTCAAAAAGATCCTTAATTACCTTTTCACTTTTAAGCCTTTCTTGTTTTTGAAACGTAAGTGAGCTCGACATCTTTATCACATTTAAAGGAAAGAGTCTCCCTTAGCGGTTCTTTCAAATAGAAAGAATTATCAGAGGCTCTTTTAAGCCTTATGTCTTCTTTCGTCAGAAACAGTAAGCTTCTTTCTGCCTCTTGCTCTTCTCGCTGCCAATACTCTTCTTCCATTTGCGGAAGCCATTCTTTCTCTAAATCCGTGTTTGTTTCTTCTTTTTCTTTGAGAAGGCTGAAATGTTCTTTTCATCAGTAATAAAATTTATATTTTTTTGCCCAAATGAAATGTCTGAATTTTAATCATCAAGATGAGCAAACGCTCATCTACACTTCATCCTTTGTTTTATATTAAAATATGGGCTGCAAAGATAGTTTACTTTTTTTTATTTACAAATATGATAATAGATTTGTTTTAAGTTAATTCTCATGATAGAATATAAAATCTCTTTCAACAATCCTCTTACACATATTATTGATGTAGAAGTATTATTTCCAACTGTTGAGGAAGAATATATTCTGATTAATCTTCCAGCCTGGAGGCCAGGAAGGTATGAATTGGCTAATTATGCAAAGAACATTATAAAACTTCAGGCTTTTACTTTTGACGAATCTCCTATTGTCTCTTACAAGATATCTAAAGATGTCTGGAAAATAGAAACAAAAAGAAAGAAAGCGATAAAGCTCAACTATAGCTATTATGCTTTTGCAATGGATGCCGGAAATAGTTGGCTTGATGATGAACAGTTATACATTAATCCTATCAATTGCCTTGTATACGATAAAGAAAGAATTAATCAGAAATGCGTCCTTTCGCTGGATGTTCCGGCTTCTTATGAAATAGCCACCGGACTTAAAGCCATTGACAAAACCAAGTTTATTGCTAAAGATTATTTTGAATTAGCGGATTGTCCGATTATAGCCTCCCCATCTTTGAAGAGATTCGAATATTCAATAAATGAGGTAGAGTTTAATATTTGGATACAAGGAGAAATCAATTTAAACATGGAAACGCTTCTGAGCGATTTTAGACGGTTTAGCAAACTTCAAATGGATATGATGCAAGGCTTTCCTGAAAAAGACTATCACTTTCTGTTTCAAATTCTTCCTTATAAATTCCGTCATGGGGTAGAACACAGAAATTCCACAGTCATTACTGTAGGTCCGGGAAATCAAATAAATGATCAATTATATAACGATTTGCTTGGTATTTCATCTCATGAATTGTTCCATACCTGGAACGTACTTAAGATTAGGCCAAAGGAATTGATGCCCTATGACTTTAGCAAAGAAAATTATTTTAAAACAGGATATATAGCCGAGGGAATCACCACTTATTACGGAGACCTTCTATTGGTTAGGTCCAAGGTTTTTTCTATAGAACAATATTTTAAAGAGCTCACAGATCTTCTTCAAAAGCATTTTGACAACATTGGAAACAGAAACATGTCACTGGCAGACTCTTCCTTTGATTTGTGGTTAGACGGCTATGTGCCAGGAGTGCCGGGAAGAAAGGTTTCAATTTATGTCAAAGGAGCAATTGTCGCCTTTTTGGTAGATATAGAAATTAGAAGACGTACTAAAAATGCTTCATCATTGGATGATATTATCCGGTACTTATGGGAGAATTTTGGAAAATGTGAAAAAGGCTATGAGGAAAAAGATTTGGAAAAAGCCATAAAAAATGTAGCCGGACTGGAAATAAAAGGTTTACTCAATAAATGTGTAAGGGAGTGCTCTGATCTTAAAAAGGAAATTGAAGAAACATTAAGTTATCTGGGATTGGAATTGAAGTCCAAACCTTATCCCTCTCTGGACTCCTTGTTCGGAATAAAATGCAATTTTATAAATGGGAAATTTGTAGTTGACCAAATACATCCTGATTCCCCTGCCATCTTTTCATTAAGCCGCAATGATGAAATAGTATCGGTAGACAATTTGAAATATGAAGGCGTGTATTCAAAAAATGAAGAGGAAATAACCCTATCTTTCTACCGTGGAAACCGGCTTAGAACCGAGAAAATCAGAAGAAAGAAGAATAAACATTTCTTTTTCAGTTATGAAATTAGCCTAAAAGAAACACTCTTTGAAGACGAATCTAAAAATTTAAACCTTTGGCTGGATCTGGAATAATAAAATCATGCCAATACCTAATAATTGTACTTATCCTTCCATCGGTTTTTAAGAAACTGCCTTAATTCCTTTTCCCGCGCATTATCTCCCGGATCATAAAATTTTGCGCCTTTTATTTCCTCAGGGAGATATTCCTGGTCATAAAAATTGTTGGCATAATCGTGGGAATATTTATACCCCTTTCCATAGCCTTCCTTTTTCATCAATTTGGTGGGTGCATTCCTTATATGCATAGGTACCTGAAGATCGCCTTTTTCATATACTTTTGCCTTTGCATTTTTAATAGCCACATAAGATGCGTTGCTTTTGGGTGAAGAAGCGAGGTACGTAACACATTGAGAAAGAATTATTTCTGACTCGGGATATCCGATCATATTTACTGCCTGGAAACAATTGGTAGCAATAACCAGGGCGGTTGGATTTGCATTTCCGATATCTTCTGACGCCAGAATAACTAACCTTCTGGCAATAAACTTTACATCCTCCCCACCTTCTATCATCCTAGCCAACCAATATACTCCGGCATTCGGATCACTGCCCCGGATGGACTTAATAAATGCAGAAATAATGTCATAATGCATTTCTCCCTTTTTATCATACAAGGCTACTTTACGTTGAGCTACTTCCATTACCATTTCGTCAGCAATGGTGATATCATTTGAATCAGTAGAATCTACTGCCAGCTCAAGAAGGTTCAAGAGTTTTCGTGCGTCACCTCCTGATAAATTAATAAGCGCCTCCGTTTCTTCCACGGTAACATTTTTTTGCTTCAGAAAAGGGTCTTGCTCTACGGCATAATTAACCAGGCCAATAAGATCTTCTTTTTCCAAAGCTTTTAAAATGTATACCTGACATCGTGACAATAAGGCCGAGTTAACTTCAAAAGAAGGATTCTCAGTTGTCGCGCCAATTAAGGTAATTATTCCTTTCTCCACAGCTCCTAATAGGGCATCTTGCTGAGATTTATTAAAGCGATGAATTTCGTCGATGAAAAGAATGGTTTTATTATAGGCTTTTGCTTTTTCAATTACCTCCCTAACTTCTTTTACTCCCGCGCTAATTGCGCTTAATATAAAAAATGGCACCTTTACCTTATGCGCTATTATATTGGCCAAAGTAGTTTTTCCGACGCCGGGCGGTCCCCAGAAAATCATTGAAGGTATAACCTCTGAATCAATAATTTTTCTCAAAACACTCCCCTGCCCCACCAAATGTTTCTGGCCTATAAATGTATCCAGCGAATCTGGTCTCAGTCTTTCTGACAAAGGTATATTTGTTGAATTCATCTTGAGCGATATTAAAGACTAGGAATTATACGAAGAAATTAAGGCTTACTTTTAATTTACTGTTCAATAAAAATATATTTTATTTGTTTAAATAGAGAAAAAAGATGAAAAGGGTATTTTTTATATTTTATTTGATTCAGGCTACCAGTATAAACCTCTATGCCCAGAATTTTAATGAAGAGAAAGTTCTGAACATCGTTGAAATTCTTTCTCATGATTCGTTAAAAGGGCGCAAAACCGGGACTGAAGAAAATAAGAAGGCTCAAAAGATTATACAGAAATTCTATCAGGAGCACCATTTAGAGTTTCTGAAAAATTATACATCTTATACACATCCTTTTAAAATAGGAAATAAAACAGGCACCAATATTCTTGGTTACATTCCCGGATCTGTTTTTCCTGAGCAATATATTGTTATATCCGCCCATTACGATCACTTAGGTACCCGAAATGGGAGGGTTTTCAATGGAGCAGACGACAATGCTTCGGGGGTAGGAGGTTTAATGGCTACTATGGATTATTTTACAAAAAATCCGCCCAAAAACTCTATATTATTTGCGGCCTTTGATGGTGAAGAAATAGATTTGTTAGGCTCCAAAAATTTCGTTAGCCATCCTCCGGTTCCTTTGAAAAAGATCTTGTTGAATATTAACCTCGACATGGTAAGCAGGAGCGACAAAAAAGAATTATATGCTGCAGGAGCAAACTATTACCCTTACCTAAAAACCTATCTACAGAAATCAGATGAAGAAAATAATGGGGTAGATTTAAAATTCGGACATGATTTCCCCGATAAAAAGCATCCCTCAAATGACTGGACATTTGTTTCAGACCACGGGCCTTTCCATCAGCAAAAGATTCCGTTTATTTATTTTGGGGTTGAAGATCACGCGGATTATCACCAATCCACTGATGACTTTGAAAAAATCAACAAGTCATTTTATTTATCCTGCCTAAAGTTAATTATAGATGTTATTCACACCTTAGATAATTATTCGGAGGAAATAAAAAATTCCAGGCAAACAAATAAAGAGGAATAGATTCATCGATTTATTTATTTTCCGCATCCTCCTTCTGAGGGTTTTGAGGTGTCAATATTTTAACCAATACAGATTCAACTGCATTCTGCGACTTTTTAAGAATACCAATTTCAAAGTTTTCTAACTTAATTTTTTCATGTAATTCAGGGATTCCGCCATGAATAAAATTAATGAATCCATTTACCGTATCATATTCTTCGCTTTCCGGCAATGGAATACGTAAAAATTTGTTTACGTCTATGATAGAGCTTAGAGAATTGACAATATATTCATTTTCATTTTTCTTTATTACTATGGATGCCTCTTCATCATATTCGTCCTGAATTTCTCCTACAAGTTCTTCAATGATGTCCTCCATGGTAACAATGCCGGCGGTGCCGCCAAATTCGTCAAGCACAACAGCGAGGTGATTATGTTTTCTTTGAAATTCCTTTAGAACCTCATGTATAGGTTTCCGTTCCGTAATAAAATAGGCGGATCTTATTAAACTTTTAATGTCAACCTTTTCTTTGCTTTTTATAAGTTTTAATAAATCCTTTGCATATAAAATGCCCACGATGTTATCAATAGATTCCTTAAAAACGGGAAGCCTTGAATATCCTTCTTCCATTATTTTATCCATTATTGCATCCAGCGGATCATCAATATCAATTGCAACCACACGCGTCCGTGGAATCATTATTTGTTCTGCAACCTTATCATCAAACTTAAAAACATTTTCAAGCAATTCATGTTCTGATGAATTAATTGCCCCGCTTTTTTTGCTTTCATTCAGTAGGATTCTTATTTCTTCTTCATTATGGGAGTCTTGCTCATGGATCAATGGAACTCCAAAAAGTTTTAAAATTAAATTAGCGAAGCCATTTAAAACAAAGATCAACGGCCTGAAAATAAAATTGAAAGCTTGTAAAGGGATGGAAACTGCAAGGGTTGTACTTTCTGCGTATCTAATGGCTATGCTTTTAGGCGCCAATTCCCCAAAAACGATATGAAGAACGGTAATTAAAGAAAAGGCAATTACAAATGAAAATTGATGAATGTACTCAGGTGAAAAAGAATACCCCATCCAGTTCAATAAATTGATTATGATCTCTGATACCACACTTTCTCCAACCCAGCCTAATAACAGACTGGCAATAGTGATTCCCAATTGTGTGGCTGATAAATAAGCATCTAAATTTTTAACAATATTCAAAGATCTTTTTGCCAGCATATTCCCGGCTACCGCCCTTAATTCTATTTGAGAGGCTCTAACTTTAACAATAGCAAATTCAGCAGCAACAAAAAATCCGTTTAAAAGAACCAGGAAAATGGTAAATAAAATGTTTAAAAGCATAGTTTAGGAGTTATTTCAACTCAGTCAGCTTAGTTTTATATGAATAGATCACAAAACTTAATATAATTTTATAGAATTAAAAATAATGTTCCTTCTCCGACAAATTTACACTAAGGTCAAATTTTCCTTTCTCCAATAACTGGAATACATCTCTTTTTTTACGAATCTCCTTAAAAATGTTTACTCTGCCCCGGATAACTTATCTGTAAAATACTGCTACAAAACTTGCTATATAACAGCTTTTCAATTTGCAACCCGATCTTTTTAAATAACCTTTTTAAAAAGTCGTAGAAAACATACCATCTGAGAAAAGGTTCAATAATATATAAGAAAAAGAAAAGAAAGAAGTGCAGTAATTAAAAGTAATTCATTTTAGCGGCTGGAGTAAAAATAAAGATGCCAGAAAGATTCTGGCATTTTTATAAACCTAAAATGAATTACAACTAATATTATCTTTAAAAAATTAATATTCTTATGTCTGATCCAGAAAGGGATAATATTGTTTTTGGAAGATGATTACCTCAAAGCCAAACTTACCAAACCACCACTTACCTGTAATCCTCCTTTATTAAGCGCATCCTGATTTATTTTGAACCTAAGCTTTGCCTCTATAGTAACAAAACTTATTCCCGCACCTTCATCTGACAAGTCATTTTCTGTTACAACCAATACATCTTTGCTATTGATGGTGCTTATTACAGAAGCAAGCTCTCTCGATTTATGGTTAGGAACATAAAGAAGCTGACATTGTGTTGCCTCTTCAGCCGAAGTTATTAGCACCACTTGTATGGCTTTTCCTCCAACCATCTTTCCTTTTAAAGTTGTTTCTAACTCATTGAATATTTGCGATTTTCCTAAGACTCCAATTTTAAAAACATCAGGAGTAGAAGGCCATTTAATGTGCTTTGTGAAATTATAGATAAATAAAGACTGTGCTTTGTAGCTCGAGATTTGCCCAAACGAATTCTGAAAAGAAAGGAGAAAAATAAAGCCGATTAAAAATCCTGTTTTTTTCATAGTTGTAAGTTTTTTTGAAATTATAAAACTGTTTGTTATTCTTTAATACAATTTAAACTGGGCAAAATAATACTATAACCGTGCACGTATCATAAAACACTGATTATCAGTCATTTTAAAAAATTTCATTGGTTGACCAATTCCCGTATTGGGACCTGGAGTATAGTTTTGGGACTTCTCTTAATGAATATTTAAATATGCTATTGCACAAAAACCATATTTAATATTTGAGTTTTGGAATGAAGTGATGTAATATTCATTAATTTAAAAATCGTCTACATTAAGAGTATTATTAATTGCCAGAATTTCCAACCTTCCTGCAAAACGAGAAGTAGCTAAGGAGATGAAAAGAATTTAAGCGCCACTGAAAAGAAAACTTATGTTTCTTTAAATAATTCAATTTTCATAGCCAAAATACATCTCACGATTAGCCGGGCAGTGAAAATAATGCTATTTGTTTAAAAAATTTCCTACATTGCTCCTTTAGCCAGCTATTAATATTGATTTTTAATTAACCCAATGCCAGCAATATTCTCCAAGTATTTTTTTTATTTTTTACTCAATCTGGTGTTTTTATTTTCTGTAGATGCCTACGCTCAGGTTTATAATTTTAAAAACTATACTGTAGATTCAGGATTTCCGGCAGCTCAACCGATAGAGGTTTTTCAGGATGACAAAGGCTTTCTGTGGATTTGTACTTTAGGTGAGGGACTTACCCGCTTTGACGGGGTTAATTACAAACATTATAACTATAAAGATAGCCTGATAAGTAACGAAGTAAGAGCTATTGTGCAAGATAATAATGGTGTATTCTGGATAGGAACAGAAGAGGGGCTTAGCAAATTCAATGGCTCCAGTTTCGAAACAATTAAGAATAAGCTCTTTGAACATGTCAGTATCAGAGACATTCTAATTGATAAAAAGGGGAAACTTTGGATAGGGACGTATGGTAATGGTTTGATCACTTACGACCACAAAGTGTTTACCCAATTTGAGGAAAAAGATGGACTCCTTGATAAGAAAATCTCATCTATAGCCGAGGATAAAAAAGGAAATATCTGGCTTGGAACCATTACAGGAGGGTTATTTAAATATGATGGCACAGCATTTACCCAATATACCATAGCGAATGGCTTATCCAATAATACCGTCAGATCGGTAATAGCAGATAAAGATAACAGAATTTGGATAGGCACAGATAATGGCCTGACAAAATTCGAAAATGAGGAGTTTACTATTTACAGAACGCCTGAGGGACTGATCCATAACCTTGTTTATGACGTGTGTGAAGACAAATTGGGCAACATCTGGATAGGTACTTTAGGAGGAATCAGCAAATTCGATAATCAAAAGTTTAAAAGCTTTACTACTGCCCAGGGCTTAACCAGCAATCTGGTATATAATCTGTTTATTGACAAGGAAGGCAATATGTGGATTGGAACAGATCTACCAGGGATAACAGTGTTGGGCGTTCATCAAATATCCTACTACACGCAAAAAACAGGTTTAAGTAATAACTCTGTTTATGGAATCACTCAGGATAACAATGGAAACTTTTGGTTTGCTACTTATGGTGGTGCAAATATTTATAATGGAGAAAAATTCGAGATTATAAATGAAACTGCGCTATCACCAACAAGCAACCTCTTATCTGTTTCCAAAGATCGGGAAGGAGTGATCTGGTTTACCGGAACGGAAGGAGTGATAAAGTTTGACGGAAAAGATTTTAAAAAGCTTGACTATTCATTTTCAAACAATCCAATATTCAGTTTAAGAAAAAACATCTCAGGGGAAACCTGGTTTGGATCTAAAGGCTTAATAAGGTATGACGGTCAAAAGACATTCAAAAAATTTGATTTTAAAAATTCCACAGAAAGCACAATTTTTTCTATCCATGAAGATTCAAGAGGTTATGTGTGGTTGGCCACAGGTGGACAAGGCGCTATTGTTTTTGATGGGGAAAACTTTTCCACAATCGATTCTTTAAACGGATTACCTTCCAGTACTATTACATCAATAGCAGAAGACAAACAAGGAAATATATGGCTTGGAACGGATGGAAAAGGTGTATGTAAATTGCAATATCAAAATAAAGGCTTTGATGTTGAGCAAGTTTTTGACACGAGAGTGGGCCTAATTCATAACGCGGTCCAGGCTTTGATTTTTGATAACACCGGGCACCTATGGGTTGGTACCAAAAACGGGATCTGCGAAATTGATGTTCCTGAGTATAATCAAAGTAAAAGGAAAATAATAACAAATTTTGGCAGAGATGAAGGCTTCATAAGTGTGGAATGTAACCAAAATGCTGTTTTTAAGGATAAGGAAGGGTTTCTGTGGTTTGGCACAGAAGGAGGAGCGATAAGATTTAACCCCGCCACAGAGCCTCTATATAATAAGTCATTGCGAACCTATATTTCAAATGTCAGGCTTTTCTATGAAGACGTAGACTGGGGTAAATATA
This sequence comes from Cytophagales bacterium, assembly GCA_035628645.1. Lineage (GTDB taxonomy): Bacteria > Bacteroidota > Bacteroidia > Cytophagales > Cyclobacteriaceae > DASPJL01. The sequence goes on from DASPJL010000116.1 coordinate 12,886, forward strand.
GCAGCAAGCTTACACCTTATTTTAACTTACCTACAGATCTAAAACTCTCCCATGATAATAATTATTTGACTTTTGATTTTATAGGAATTCATTTTTCAAATCCCAATAAAGTCAGGTATCAGTTTAGGCTCACTCCTGCGGACGAAGAGTGGCTGCCTGTTACCAATAAGAATGACGCTACCTATAGCAATCTAAGCCCCGGCAAATATACATTTGAAGTCAGGGCTACAACCAACGGTTCCTGGATCAGTCCTACAGTTTCTTTTGACTTTTCCATCGAAAAGCCTTTCTGGAAAACATGGTGGTTTTTTTCACTAATGATACTAATGGCAATAGGCCTTATATATGGATATATCTCAAGTCATACCCGCACGTTAAAAGTAATTCAAAAAGACCTTGAGGTAAAAGTGCAACAGAGGACCTACCAGTTAGAGGAACAGAATAACAAACTACAGGATGCTTATAAAATTATTGAAGAAAAGAACTCTGAAATTACCGACAGCATTCGTTACGCCAAAAACATTCAAGAGGCTATACTCCCTCCAATGCACTTACTAAAGAATTTCCTTCCTGATTCTTTTGTGTTTTTTATGCCTAAAGACATTGTTAGCGGCGACTTTTACTGGCTAGCCCAAACTGAGACCAAGGTGGTCGTAGCCGCAGTAGACTGCACTGGTCATGGGGTTCCTGGAGCATTTATGTCATTTGTAGGTTTTAATCTTCTAAACCAAATTGTAAATCAGTCAGGCATTACTACACCTTCTGAAATTTTAAACAATCTGAATATTTCCTTAAATGAAAGCTTAAGAAATACCCTAAAACGATCTGACATTAAAGATGGAATGGACATAGCCATTTGTACCATTGACATTAAGGACAAATTGGCGGAGTTTTCCGGTGCTTATAATCCATTGTACCATATCAGGGACAAACATTTAACCATCTTTCCTGCAGACCGGTTTCCGGTTGGCTCCTTTATGGAAATGTCTCATAAGAAGTTCACAAACCATACTATTCAGTTACTTCCCGGAGATTCTGTTTATATTTTCACAGATGGATTTGCAGATCAGTTTGGTGGACCCGACGATAAAAAATTCATGTATTCCAGATTCAGAAATCTTCTCGTCAATATACAAGATCTAAATATGACAGAGCAGAAACTTGTTCTTTACAAAGAATTCCAAAACTGGAAAGGGATAAATGAACAGGTTGATGATATCCTGGTAATCGGAATTAGGGTATAATATCACGATTCCAATAAACTTTTTAACTTTTTCTCCTTCTCATTACAATTCTTTATTTATAAAGTTCAATTTTATCTACTTTGATGGCATTGTTATTGCCAATACACCTCCTGTTCTCCAAAAGCATTGAATGGCCTAAGAGAAAGAAATTCATGTTCAACTTTAAAAATAAATTTCAGCCCAGGGATATCATAATTTGCTTTTAAACATTATATTTAAAAAGCAAATTATTGATAAGAATTAATTAAACTCTTACATGAGCAACTTTCAGATACAAACTTATTATTATTTGTTGCGTTTGAAATCTTGCTATTGTTATCTCAAAGCAATTTCATTATGAAGTGTTTATTACAATATCTTTTTTTAGCATTCTTACTTGTTTTTGCTTGCCAGCCAAAAAAACAACAAACAAAACTCGGAAATGAGTTGTCTACCGATGTTGTAAAAATCGATTTGCAACAAATTAAAAAAAGAGGCAAGTTAATAGCAGTTACCGAAAGCAATACTACCGGCTATTTTGTGTATAAAGGCCAACCGATGGGTTTTCAATACGAGATGCTTAAGAGGTTAGCCAATCAATATGATGTAAAGCTGGAAATACTTGTTTGTTCTGATATAGGAACCGGACTTAAAATGCTTGACGAAGGAAAATGTGATATCCTTGCACAAAATTTAATCGCAAATAAATCAAGGACGCAAAAAATAACCTTTACTGAACATCATTCTTTGGCAAAACAAGTACTTGTTCAAAGAAAACCAAAAGGATGGCAGAAGCTAAGCCACGCCAAGGTAGAGAAATTTCTGGTCAAAACGCCTTATGGTTTAATAGATAAAATGGTTCATGTCAAAAAAGGATCATTCTACACGACCAAACTAAAACATCTATCTGAAGAAATTGGCGGAGATATAAAAATAAAAGAATCATTTTCCGATGACACAACCGAGGATCTTATCCGCAAAGTTGCCAATGGAGAAATAGACTTTACCGTTGCTGATGAAAATGAAGCTTATGTTTTGTCTAAATATTATTCAAATCTTGACGTAACAACCTCTTTAAGTTTACCTCAGAGAATGGCCTGGGCTGTCAGGAAAAACGCTCCTGATCTTTTGCAATCCACTAATTCATGGTTAAAGAAAATTAAAAGGACAAATGAATATTTCGCGGTTTTCGATAAGTATTACAGAAGTTCTAAATCGTATGCACGAAGGGTAAACAGCCCTTACTTTTCACATAATAACCGGTTATCAAAATATGATAATCTTATAAAGAAAAATGCCCAAAAATTAAATTGGGACTGGAGACTTCTGGCTTCATTAGTATATCAGGAGTCAAAATTTGACCCAATGGCACAGTCGCATGTTGGCGCTATGGGGCTTATGCAATTGATGCCCGCAACTGCTGAAAGGTTTGGAGCGACGGACGTAACCATTGCTGAACAAAGCATAGCCGCTGGAACATCTTACCTCATTTATCTTGATAAATTTTGGAAAAAAAGAATTCCTGATAATAAAGAAAGAGTAAAATTCATTTTGGCATCATATAATGCAGGCCAAGGCCATGTACTTGATGCATATAAACTGACGGCCAAATATGAAAAAGATAAGTCGCAGTGGGACGAAAATGTTGCTACGTTCCTCTTACAAAAATCCTATCCTAAATATTATACTGATCCTGTTGTAAAATTAGGATACTGCCGGGGGAAAGAACCTGTGAAATATGTAAACGAGGTTTTCCAAAGGTATGAACACTATAAAAACCTTATAAAAGGATAACAACACCTTAATACAATAAAAGGGGGACGAGGCTAAAACTTCGTCCCCTTTTTTATTCTATTAGAAACATTTACTCCTTAATTTCGCGCTGTCAATTAAAATTTTTACACCATGAAATAGCCATGATTATAAATCACCCAAAGAGGATGAATATCTAATGGCGTATTCCATGTGGCAATTAAAAAACAAACTATATACACATGAATTTCAGAGTAGAAAAAGATACAATGGGCCCTGTAAATGTTCCGGCTGATAAATATTGGGGTGCACAAACACAGCGGTCAAAAGAAAACTTTACTATCGGCGGACACCAAATGCCTAAAGAAGTTATAATGGCTTTTGCTATACTCAAAAAAGCGGCTGCCCAGGCTAATTTTGAATTAGGTGTTCTCCCTAAAGAGCGAATGGAAATTATAGGAAAAGTGTGTGAGGAAATTCTTGAAGGAAAACTTGATGATCAATTTCCATTAGTAGTATGGCAAACAGGCTCAGGTACTCAATCCAATATGAACGTAAATGAAGTAATTGCAAACCGAGCGCATGTTTTATTAGGAGGAACTCTAATGGATGAGAAAAAGAAGATCCATCCAAATGATGACGTAAATAAATCACAGTCTTCAAACGATACTTTTCCTACGGCAATGAGCATAGCAGCTTATAAAACGGTCGTTGAAAATACTTTGCCTTTTGTTGAGAAGCTTAGAAATACATTAGATAAAAAGGCCAAAGACTTTAAAGATGTGGTAAAGATCGGGCGGACACACTTCATGGATGCCACCCCGCTTACTTTAGGACATGAGTTTTCAGGATATGTTTCTCAATTAGACCATGGTATTAAAGCATTGAGGAATACGTTGCCGCATCTTGCAGAACTTGCATTAGGAGGGACTGCTGTGGGTACAGGACTTAATACACCAAAAGGCTACGATAAACTGGTTGCAGAAAAAATTGCACGACTTTCCGGACACCCCTTTGTAACTGCAGAAAATAAATTTGAATCGCTTGCAGCACATGATGCTATGGTGGAGACTTCAGGGGCGCTAAAAAGATTGGCGGTGAGTCTAATGAAAATTGCGAATGATATACGAATGCTGGCGTCAGGACCAAGATCCGGAATTGCAGAAATCTTAATCCCTGAAAATGAACCGGGCTCTTCTATAATGCCTGGAAAAGTAAACCCTACGCAATGTGAAGCATTAACAATGGTTTGTGCTCAGGTAGTAGGAAATGATGCGGCTATTACCATTGGTGGAATGAATGGTCATTTCGAATTAAATGTTTTTAAACCAGTTATCATTTTCAACCTGCTGATGGCTGCACGGCTTATTGGTGATGGGTGCGAGTCCTTTGAAAAGAATTGCGTGGTAGGAATTGAACCTAATTATCCTGTAATCACAAAAAATCTGGAAAATAGCCTGATGCTTGTGACAGCTTTAAATCCACATATTGGGTATGAAAATGCTGCAAAAATTGCAAAAAAGGCCCATAAAGAAGGTACTACCTTAAGAGAAGCGGCAGTTGAACTGGGATTATTAACCAGTGAACAATTTGATCAATGGGTTGTTCCAAAGGACATGATCGGCAGTTTGAAATAATTTATTCAAGAAGACTTGTTCCTCTATTCAGGGGAACATTTTTTTAAACCAAAAGTATAGTGGTTGCTGTAATTCAAAGGGTTTCCGAGGCTTCTGTCACCATAAATGGGGAAGTGAAAAATGCCATTGAGAATGGTCTTTTAATTTTACTAGGCATTACACATTCAGATGACCAGGAAGACATTGATTGGTTATCAAAAAAAATAATTGGGTTAAGAATTTTTGGAGATGAAGAAGGAAAAATGAATTTATCAATTTCAGACATCAACGGAGATATTCTTTTGATCAGCCAGTTTACACTCCATGCAAGCACGAAAAAAGGAAACAGACCCTCTTTTATTGAAGCTGCCCGTCCGGAAGTAGCAATTCCATTATACAATTCATTTATAGACAAACTTTCCAATAAACTTGGAAAGCCTGTCAAAACAGGAGAATTTGGAGCAGACATGAAAGTCGCCCTGATCAACGATGGGCCTGTCACCATCCTAATTGATACTAAAGATAAAAGCTAATGACCTTAGAAGAAGCCCAAAAAATAGTAGACAACTGGATTAAAACCCATGGAGTGAGGTACTTTAATGAACTTACCAATATGGCCATTTTAACCGAGGAGGTAGGGGAAGTGGCAAGGATTATTGCAAGGCAATATGGAGAACAGTCCTTTAAAAAGTCGGACAGTGAGAAAAATCTAGGAGATGAATTAGCCGATGTACTCTTCGTTCTGATATGTATTGCCAATCAAACCGGGATAAACTTAACTGAAGCCTTAGAAAAAAATCTTTTGAAGAAAACAGAAAGAGATAAGGACAGACATATAAGTAATAAAAAATTGAAGTAATAAGTCTTATTTTCAAACGATTTCTACAGGTCTCATTAACCTCTGATACTTAAACTAATATATTCCTTTACCATTCCTCTACCTTCTAAAATAAATATCTTATTTTAGCCTTTTTTACAATCTTTTTATTTTTCAGAAAAATCATACTGTCAACGTCTTATGAAAAATTGCTTCTTTTTCATCCTTTTTGGTCTGATTCTACAAACGGCAGTTTTCAGTCAAAGCAATAAAATTGAATTCACCGAATTTGACCTTGCAAACGGACTACATGTAATTCTTCACAAAGACAATTCAACACCCATCGTGGCTGTGTCAGTGATGTATCATGTGGGCTCAAAAAATGAAGATACCACCCGCACAGGTTTTGCTCATTTTTTTGAACATCTGTTATTTGAAGGATCTGAAAATATTGGCCGTGGAGAATATTTTAAAACCATTCAATCTGCAGGTGGAGAATTAAATGCAAACACCTCTCAGGACCGCACTTATTATTATCAGATACTTCCGTCAAATCAGCTCGAACTGGGGCTGTATATGGAATCGGAAAGAATGCTCCACGCTAAAATTGATTCCATAGGTATAGAAACACAACGGCAGGTGGTAAAAGAAGAAAGAAGACAGCGTTACGATAATACACCTTACGGATCGGTTATAGAAGAAACAATGAAGAGAGCTTATAAAGAACATCCTTACAGATGGACGCCTATAGGTTCAATGAAGCATCTGAATGAAGCAACAGATGCTGAGTTCCTTGATTTTTATAAAACTTTTTATGTGCCCAACAATGCGGTACTTTCTATCGCAGGAGATATTGATATAGAAAAGACCAGGCAATTGGTAGAAAAATATTTTAGTGAAATACCAAGAGGAACCAAAGAAATACCAAGACCTGATATAGAGGAACCAAAACAAACCAAGGAGATAAGGGATGTAGTGTATGACAAGGTTCAGTTACCAGCAGTAATTCAAGCCTTTCATATTCCCGAACAAGGAACTGAAGATTATTATGCCATAAGTATGCTCTCGCAACTGCTTTCGCAAGGCCAAAGTTCCAGAATGTACAAAGCTTTGGTAGACCAACAGCAAAAAGCACTGGCAGTGGGCACTTTCCCTTTTCCTTTAGAAGATCCGGGAATTACTTTAAGCTACGCAATAGCCAACATGGGTGTGACGCCGGAAGAATTGGAGGCCGCCATGGAAAAGGAATACGATAAAGTTAAAAACGAATTGGTATCGGAAAGAGAATTTCAAAAATTAAAAAATCAAATAGAAACAAGTTTTGTAAATGACAATTCAACAGTGGCGGGACGAGCAGAGGCATTGGCGAACTATTACATGTATTACGGCAATACAAATCTCATTAATACTGAAATAGAAAGGTATTTGAAAGTCACCCGTGAAGACCTTAAGCGGGTAGCAAATAAATACTTTACCAAGGAAAACAGAGTGGTTCTTTATTATTTACCTGAATCTGCCAAAAAGCCAACTCAAGACGTTTCTCCTGACAAACAATAGTTGAATCAATCAATAAGTAAAAACAAAACCAATACTTAAATGAAATCCACGATCCTTTATATATGTTTATTTCTTGTTTCTTCAGTCAACGTTTTCGCTCAGTTGGACAGAAGCGTAAAACCGGAACCCGGTCCCGCACCTGAAATTAAAATTGCAGATTATGAATCATTTGAACTTCCAAATGGACTTAAAGTATTTGTAGTTGAAAATCATAAATTACCCAAAGTAACCTTTTCTCTGGTATTGGACAGAGACCCGGTAATGGAAGAGAACAAAGCAGGATATTTATCCATTACGGGAGAGCTGTTGCGCACTGGTACAAAAACACGATCCAAAGCACAACTGGATGAGGAAATAGATTTTATAGGCGCCTATTTATCAACTTCTTCTACAGGAATAGCCGGATCTTCATTAAAGAAACATACAGAAAAGCTGCTAGAGTTGATGAGTGATGTACTTTTAAATCCTTCCTTTCCCCAGGAAGAAATGGACAAAATAAAAAAACAGACACTCTCTGCATTAGCTCTGGCTAAAGACGATCCAAATTCTATCGCAAACAACGTTTCCAGGGTCCTTGTTTATGGAAAAAATCATCCTTATGGAGAAATAACAACAGAAGAGACGGTAAAAAATATAACCATTCAAGACAGCAAAAATTATTACGAGAAGTTCTTTCGTCCAAATATTGCCTACCTGGCCATAGTAGGTGATATCACAAAAAAAGAGGCGGAAGGTTTGGTAAAAAAATATTTTGGCAAATGGAAGAAAGGCGATGTTCCGAAGTTTGAATATAAAGATCCCGAATTACCTGAGAAAAGAATTGTAGCCTTGGTGGACAGAGCCCAAAGTGTTCAATCCGTAATAGAAATTGCGCATCCTTTAAAACTAAAGCCTGGAGAGCCTGAGGTTATTAAATCAAGGTTGCTAAATGAAATCATGGGAGGTTCGTTTACTTCAAGATTAAATATGAACCTCAGGGAAAAACACGGGTATACCTATGGGGCAAGATCCAGTATCTCATCTGATGAGCTTATCGGCAATTTTAGCGCTTCTGCAAAAGTGAGAAATGAGGTAACTGATAGTGCGATTGCAGAAATGCTTAAAGAAATAAACCTTCTGGGAAAAGAAAAAGTAAAAGCTGAAGAACTCCAAAATGCTAAGAATTATATCACCGGAAGTTTTGCCCGGTCAATGGAAAACCCTCAGACAGTAGCAAGTTTTGCCATCAACACTGCCAGGTATAATCTGCCAAAGGATTATTATGCTAATTATTTAAAAAATGTGGACAAGGTAACAATAGAAGATGTTCAGGAAATGGCCAAAAGGTTTGTAAAACCCGAACATTCTTATATTATCCTGGTAGGGAAAGCTGAAGAAGTAGGAAAAAATTTAAATAATTATGGTGAAGTAAAACACTATGATATCTATGGCAACCTTATAGACCAAAAGTAGAGATCAAGGATCAAGCGGAATTTCTGGGGCGTAGATTTTTTAAGGATCTGTCAGGAAAATTGGGGAAGAAACATACTTAAGACGATAAGGAACCTTTTTCAGCATCAACCAAAATATTTATTGGTGTGCTAAAAGGTCAAAGTGTTTCTCGGAAATAAGTATTTTTTGTAATTTGAAACCTTGGATTCTAATTACCGAACGTTCCTTCAAAAGGCGTAATCATTGCTAAAATCTTCCCTCCTTATTCTAAGGTTATAGTGACCTTATAGCGATGTATCTTCACTCATCCTCCTTGCATCCTTCGATCATCCTCCAAGGGTCTAGTATCCATATTAACATCATGGTTCAATTAATGATGGAAAACATACTTAAGCTACTCGCTTTTTACCCGTTCCCTAGAAATTCCGGTTGATCCGAGATCAATCCATTTTATTTCTACAAATAAAAAGGTCCGCCTGAGCGGACCCTCCATAGCCATCGTTGAATTAATATAATAAGCAAAACTTATCGCTTAATACAACCTGGCATAATAAAAAAAGAACCAGCAATGATTCTATTTTAATTAGATCTTATTGCCAATTGAATGAATTAAGAACATTTACGAATGAAGGGTATAAAGGTTGAAAAAATTGAATGTGGGAAGATTAATTTTTTTCATACCCTTCTCCTATCTTATTTGAAAATTCAAGAATAAACTTAGTGCCTTCAGACACCTTCGATTCCACTTTTATGCTACCGCCTAATTTGTTTACAGCCTCTTTTACAATATATAAACCTAATCCCGATCCTTTGGATGACTCCGAAGCCCTGAAAAACATATTGAAGATTTTTTCCAAATGCTTGCCTTCTATGCCCAATCCGTTATCCTCTACAAAAAGTCTTACCATTTCATTATCCACATATAAGTTAATCCTGATAAACTTTTTACTCTTATTAACATCATGATACCTGATGGCATTAGAAATAAGGTTATTTAAAATTACTTCCAACCTTCTCCGGTCAGTATAAAGCGGCGCGTGGTCATCTACTTCTACAATCCTGTCTATATTTTGTGCTTCGTCGCTGTATCTCAGATCATTCAGACATTCATGAATAAATTCACGGGGCTCTATTCTTTCTACCTTTACCGGCGTTCGTGTGTTGCGGCTATATTCTATAATATCTCGTATAAATCCATCCAGTTTTTTAACAGACTGTTCTACAAGGTCTAAATAAAGGTCAAGTCCCGGGTTGCTATTTTCCAGCCGAACAAGGTTTACCACTCCCAATATAGAGGTGAGAGGTGCCCTAAGGTCATGAGCAGAACTATACACAAAAGCATCAAGCTCATTGTTGATTTTTTGAAGCTCCTGGTTTTTTTGCTCCAACTCTTCCTCGCTTTGTTTTCTTAAGGATATGTCCAGGATTTGAAGTAAAATAAAACTAGGTTTCCCTTCATGGTCCTTTAGTAATGTAACGGTGAGGATAACAAACACAATGGTGTTAGACTTATGAAGAAACCTCTTTTCTACTTGGAAACGGTTGCCATTGGCAAACAAATAATCAACGGAAAACTCCTCCCTAACCATTTTATCTTCAGGATAAATAAAGTCAAAGAATTCAGTATTTAAAACTTCGGACTCGCTATATCCAAGAGTTTGAAGGAATGCCTGGTTAATTCGCAATATTTGACCTTCGAGGGAAGCCATAGCCATACCAATTGGAGCCAGTTCAAACAAGTCCCTAAACTGCTCTTCATTTTTCTTTATTAAATCAGAAGCTTGTTTTAGTTCAGTGATGTCTTCCAAAGTTCCTACATATCCTAGTAATTTATTTCCGTCAAGAATAGGAGCTGCCAAACCATTTGTCCAGATTAGTGATCCATCGTTTCTAAGGTATCTGTAGGTACCTTTAAACTTTTTCAAGGATTGAAAAGAGTTATCCCATTCTTCTTTTACAATTCCTAAATCTCCCGGATGTACTCCGGTGAATATCCCATTTTCTAACCAATCAGATTCAGATAGCCCACTTATGTTAAGAAAATTCTGATTTCTATAAGTAACTTCTCCTCGGTCATTGATAGAAAATACACCCAACGGAGAAGATTCACTTATTGCGCGAAACTTAGCCTCACTTTCTCTTAAAACGTCCAGCGTCCTTTTGTTTTCACTGATGTCCAAAGCGCTGATCAGAACTTTAGATGGAGAATTTACCGAGCTTACTGGGATAAATTTTATTTCAAACCATTTTTTAATATTACCCGGAAAAGAGATCACCCTTTCCAAAACTATTAACTCGCCCTCAAAAGATTTTTTACAATATTTTATTAAAAAATTCAATTCGGTTTTAGAAAAAAGATCGGTGATTTTAACTCCTTCCTTTACTGCTAATTCATATTTCAAAAGCACAAAGTCCTTTCCCTTTTCGTTGATTTTTAACAAGGAAAAATTATGGTCAACCAAAAAGTATAACTCGTCAGCATTATTTATAAGAGTCTGAAAATTTTCATTACTGATTACCAAAGTCCTTTGGATCCTCAGATAAGAGTTTACCAGAATAAGAATCAGAAGACTAAGAACAAACAATTGAAACAGGAATTGGTATACCGGAAACAAAGGTTCTTCTATTTGGATCGTAATGAGAAAGAGGGATAAAAAGAAAAAAAGAAAGTAAAATTTAAGGTGAGAAAGGTTCTTTACCACCAGACTTACTCCAATAAAAACCACATAAGTTTCAAATACATAAACAGGATGGAGATTATTTTTAAACAAAACCACGTCAAAAATAATCACAAGGATAAGACTCAGAATATAAGCAATGACAGTAAAATTTCTTTTGATAAAAGAGCTATAGAAACTTAAGATGAAAGTGGCAAAGCAAATAAATGAAAAACTAAGATCTACCCATAGTGGCTCATAGAGAGAGGGGTGAAATACTTTATTCAAACATGCGATCAAAGGAATCAAAAACCCTGCAAGGAGCAGCAGAATCCTGTAAACATGTGTTCTGTCGGCAAGCGAAAGATTGGGCAACCGCATTTTCTATAAGTTAACTTCTATAAATATCCTGTCCTGGTTTTAATGGAAAAGAGAATCAGAAAATAAGACCAGATTTTTTATTTATCCTAAATAAAGAGATGCGCAGACAAGATGAACAACACTTTACTTCACTCAAATTTAAAATAAATAGCGTAGTCAATATACCAAAAAAACCGATGTCCAATTAAAATCTGTTCAGCTTTTCGAAAAAGTGGAAATAAAACGGAACAGCGGTTAATAAATAAATATTTTGTTATATACTTATAGTTGAGTTATTTTTGTCAAAAATTTCTAAAAAAAAATGGTTGAAACTTATTCAAAATACAAAGTAAAAGATATTTCTTTAGCTGAGTGGGGAAGAAAAGAAATCAGGCTTGCAGAGGCAGAAATGCCAGGTCTAATGGCGCTAAGGAAGGAATATGGCGCTTCTAAACCTTTAAAAGGAGCAAGAATAGCAGGATGTCTTCATATGACGATTCAAACTGCAGTACTGATCGAAACTTTAAAAGAATTGGGCGCTGATGTTACCTGGTCTTCATGTAATATATTTTCTACTCAGGACCATGCTGCTGCTGCCATCGCTGCTGCTGGCATTCCGGTTTATGCCTGGAAAGGGATGAATGAAGAAGAATTTAACTGGTGCATAGAGCAAACGTTATATTTTGGAGAAGATAGAAAACCATTAAACATGATCCTTGATGACGGTGGAGATTTAACCAATATGGTATTGGATCAATTTCCACAATTGGTATCAGGTATCAAAGGAATTTCTGAAGAAACCACTACGGGAGTTCACAGATTGTATGAAAGAGTAAAAAAAGGATCTCTTCCAATGCCTGCAATTAATATCAATGATGCGGTAACCAAGTCGAAGTTTGATAACCTTTATGGTTGCAAAGAGTCGCTGGTTGATGCTATAAGACGAGCCACTGACGTGATGATGGCTGGTAAAGTAGCGGTAGTAGCAGGATTTGGTGATGTTGGAAAAGGTTCTGCAAAATCTTTAAGAGGTGCCGGGGCTAGAGTAATTGTAACAGAAATTGACCCTATTTGTGCTCTACAGGCTGCCATGGAAGGTTTTGAAGTTAAGAAAATGGATAATGCCGTTCTTGAAGCGGATATAATTGTAACTGCTACTGGAAATAAAAATATCGTAGTTGACCGCCATTTTAAAGCAATGAAAGACAAGGCGATTGTTTGTAACATCGGTCACTTTGATACAGAAATCGACATGGCTTGGTTAAACAAGAATTATGGTCATACCAAAGACGTCATCAAACCACAGGTAGATCTTTACAGTATTGATGGTAAAGAAGTAATCGTATTGGCTGAAGGAAGATTAGTGAACTTGGGATGTGCAACAGGCCACCCTTCTTTCGTTATGTCAAATTCTTTTACAAATCAGACTTTAGCTCAAATTGAACTTTGGCTTCATTCTGAAAACTACGAAAACAAGGTCTATACTTTACCAAAACACCTGGATGAGAAAGTGGCAATGTTACACTTATCCAAAATCGGTGTTGAATTAGATGTATTAACGCCTGATCAGGCTGAATACATTGGCGTAGATGTTAAAGGTCCATTTAAAGTTGATCATTACAGATATTAATAAATTCATAAAAAGCTCCGAATTAAAAGCGGAGCTTTTTTATTTTAAAATTTTTAAATAACAGGTTTGCTAAGTATCAATTTTGTTGTACATTTGCAGTCCAAATTTTTGAATAGAAGATTATTTTAAATAACAATGGCAAATCATAAATCTGCAATAAAAAGAATCAGGGCTAACGACGCTAAGAGACTTAGAAACAGATATCAATTAAAGTCTACAAGAACTGCAATTAAGAAGTTAAGATCTACAACTGATAAAGCAGCAGCCCAAGATCTTTTTAAGAAAGTAGTTAGTATGATTGATAAACTTTCTAAAAAGAACATCATTCATAGAAATAAAGCTTCTAATGATAAGTCGAAGCTTGCTGTATTAGTCAACAGTCTTTAATCTTTCCTTTCAATAAAGAAATTTTGCCTTGCACGTGGTGTAAGGCTTTTTTTGTTACATTACACATTATTCCTGTTTTAACTTCTTTCTTCCCGGTAGAAGAAGATCTTTGGTATCATTAGAATCTCATCTTTCTCCATAATCTCTTCGTTTATTTCTAAATTTAATCCCTGGTTTTCTCCTGAAGCTTACCAGTTAAAATAGAATAAAACATGAGATACACCAATATTCCCAATTCGCTTTTTATCAATAACAGGAAAAACTTTTCCCAGGTATTAAAACCAAAGAGCATTGCCATTTTTAACTCCAATGACATAATGCCTACCAACGCAGATGGCACCATGGGTTTCAGGCAGAATAACGACCTTTTTTATTTATCAGGAATAGATCAGGAGGAAACCATCCTGCTCCTCTTTCCCGATGCACCCGAAGAAAAGTTTAAAGAAATTCTTTTCCTGAAAGAAACAAATGAAAATATAGCGATTTGGGAAGGTCATAAACTTTCTAAAGAAGAGGGAAAGGCTATTTCAGGTATCAAAACAATTCTCTGGCTAAGTCAACTGGAAATGATTCTTTCTACTTTAGTTCCTTTGTGCGAGCACATCTATTTAAGTACCAATGAACATTCCAGGGCAGTGATAGAGGTAGAATCAAGGGATTCGAGATTTATTAAATATATCGGAGCGAAATATCCACTGCATAAGTATGAGAGATCAGCGCCTGTCATGCAGCATTTAAGGGCTATTAAATCACATGAGGAGATTGACCTTATTTCCGAAGCTTGCCGAATTACAGAATCAGGATTCAGGAGGTTACTGAAATTTATTAAACCCGGCGTGATGGAATACGAGATTGAGGCAGAGCTTTCTCATGAGTTTTTAAGGAACAGATCAAAAGGATTTGCCTATACTCCCATAATTGCTTCAGGATTTAATTCCTGTGTACTTCATTATATTGAAAATGATAAAGTATGCAAAGATGGCGATATTCTCTTGCTGGATGTGGCAGCAGAATATGCCAATTACAATTCGGATTTAACCAGGACAATTCCCGTAAATGGAAAATATTCCAAAAGACAGAAAGAGGTATACAATGCAGTTTTAAGGGTACATAAGTATGCAGCGTCAATTCTTGTTCCCGGCAATACCTGGAATGAATATCAGACTGAGGTAGGTCAAGTAATGGAAGAAGAGTTAATCAATCTGGGCCTTTTGGATAAAGAAGCTATAAAAAGCCAAAACAAAGAAAATCCACTTTATAAAAAGTACTTTATGCACGGCACTTCCCATCACCTAGGATTGGATGTACATGATGTCGGGGACAAATATCGGAAGTTCGAAGCAGGAATGGTTTTCACTATAGAGCCAGGAATATATATCAGGGAAGAATCTCTGGGAGTAAGAATTGAAAACAATTTTGTAATAACCGAAAAAGGCGCTGTAGATCTTATGAAAAATATTCCTATTGAAGCAGAAGAAATCGAAGAGATTATGAGTGGTTCCTAAGCTAAAGATATTAGCGATGACATCTTTCATTTGAATGATGCCATCGCTTTAAATTTAAAACTACTTACAATCCATATTTAGCATTCAATAAATTAGTTTCCTGTACAATTTGTGCTTCAGTAGCTGCCACTCCATAAGCCTTTATTTCACCTATTCTTATTCTTGAAAGCCCGTAATCAGATCCTGGAAATGGAGCACAAATCATAGCCCCTTCATAGCTTTCCAAAGCCGTTTTCTTTGATTTATCCTTCGCGATAAGTACGCCATTTTCATAAATGGCCATTCCTTCCGTTTTGCTAAATCTTAATGCAAATACTTTGAATTTGGCTTCTGGAACAAAAGCAGGATTTTCCGTATAGAGTTGAGTCATTCTATGGCTTAATCTAAAAGTAGTCGCATTTTGAAACCCGATGGACAAGTTGGTATTTTCTGCCGAAGAAGATCCCCTCATAAAATACCCATACATATTTTGCTCATCCCTTCTAATCGCCCAATTTCCCTCAGAATCTTTCCATTCAATCTTTACTTTATCGGGATAGGAAACTACTGCAAAAATGGTGTAATCCCTGTTTACGAAAACCCCTCCTGAATAAGTAAGTCTGTTGTAGGTATACTCATAATTTGAACCTCTGAAAAAGTCGACGGCGGGTTTGCCATTGTCAAAAGCGTCTTCCACATACATGGGCCTTGAATCCGGATCATTGGCAACAGCGCTGGCATCAAAGCCACTACCGGATATATCCCGCCATTTCTTTACCACTGTCCCATTCCATTGTCCTTCATATTCCCTCGCATAAGAATCATTAGGACCATAGTATCTGTATTTTCCGTCGTAGGCCAAACAATCGGTACAGGGGTTTTCTGATGAGGCTACATCCAAATCATCAGCACTAAACCATACAATGGGAATTCCTACAGAAGTAGAAAGCGGAACACATGTTTTTACCTCATATTCGGTAGCAAGTTTTACACTCACCACTTCCCTGTCTTTTACACTTCTTACCACATAGGAGACCGGAACGCCGGAACGAATGTCTGTGCTTTCACCCAAAAGTGTGACAAGGTTTGCGATGTTGGTCTCACCAATTGTGGCAAAAGTGCTTTTTGACTCGCCACCGAGCGCTACAACTTTTATCTGCATTTCGCTAAGGGAAGAGAGGTAGGATGTATTTAAAGAAATATCTACACTGTTTACAGCATTACTAAAAGATGCATTGACGGCCGCTTCAATATCTGTAGAACTGGAGGTAGACTCGATCAGCATATAATAAACTCTTCCATAGGTAACGTCAGACACGAAAGTGGCAGGGTTTCCGGCACCAACATATTTGCCCAATTCTTCGGGTGTTACTTCTGGTGCAAACAAACCTGACAATGAAGTGGGAACATCAAAGCTAAGGGTATAAAACGACTGATTAAGTTTTACAAGAAACCTATTGTATTCCTTATCCTTTCTAAAACTAAACTGAGCCGCTACCTCCAC
>DASPJL010000117.1:0-15142 GCA_035628645.1 Cytophagales bacterium
GTTCTCATAGCGGTGATAGGCAGCATAATATTCATCGCAGCCAGGTTTTTGTACAATAGAGTGATGTCCCGGTCCTGTAAAAGGTCCGTTGGAAGTCAGGATTGACCCTTTGTAAGTCCAGGGACCAAGCGGAGAATTAGACGTGCAATATTGCACATTATAGGTGTCATTGTACCACGCTCCGTTCGAGTAGGTTAAGTGATAGGTGTTACCGCGTTTTATTATACAAGGTCCTTCTGTGTAATTTGGCGGCGTTAATAACATGGGCGATCCCACTGAAACCATGTCGGCGTTCAGGGTACGAACCACCATTTTTGATTTGCCCGATCCGCCATAATAAATATAGGCCTGACCATTGGTATCAATAAAGACATAAGGATCAATAATGTCATCAGTATGGGGATCTGTACCAATGAGCGGACTTCCCTTATCTACAAATGGGCCAATAGGCGTGCTTCCTACAGCTACCCCGATTTTTGTTTCCGCTGTATAATAAAAATAGTATTGGCCATTACGATAGACCATAGCGGGCGCCCAGCCATTTCCGTTAGCCCACGAGCATTGAGGTCCAAGATCAAAGATTACGCCCTCATCAATCCAGTTGGTAAGATCAGCAGATGAATAAGCCCGGAATTGATTGTTGGATACCGCCGTCGGATAAATGTAATAACGGCCATTGAAGTAAGTGATGTCAGGATCTGCCTGGTTAGGCAAAACGGGATTTACACCGGTTTGTGCATATGTTGCAGATGCAAGAGAGAAGAAGAATAACAGGTAAAATAAAAAAGGTACTTTTTTATACGTGCATACACAATAGGTTTTTACCAGCGAGTCCTTGCTCACCGGTCGATAAGACTTTTTAAAAGTGTCCATGGTTGTTTAAGGGTTAATTGGGTTGATTTTTGAACCTGAGGGCTTTTACCCCCAGGTTCTTATTCTTTTTTAAAATCCCTTCAGCTAAACCAGATGAGCGGGTTAGCAATAAATAAATCGATAATTAAAATACAAGCAGCCTCACCAGTAAGGATTCTGGACCAAAAATGAATTCTTATCTATTTCTGACTGCGGCACAGGGAACCAATAATTCTTTTTACCGAACACCCTGTGTTGATATACTGTTCTTTTGAAATAGGCATTTGGGTTATTCTCATCATCACT
Organism: Cytophagales bacterium; assembly: GCA_035628645.1. Lineage (GTDB taxonomy): Bacteria > Bacteroidota > Bacteroidia > Cytophagales > Cyclobacteriaceae > DASPJL01. The sequence continues at coordinate 1,159 of DASPJL010000117.1, forward strand.
GATTTCTTTACCATTAAAATTCATTCCCCAGAAATCCTTATTTAACACTTGCTCGGCAATCTTCCATCGGCGTATATCGCTGAACCTTATTCCTTCACAATTTAACTCAACACGTCGTTCTCGTCTTATCGCCTCCCGCATAGCTTCCTGGCTTAGGCCGGCACCCAAAGCAGGAATCCCCGCCCTTTCCCGTATCAGGTTTACATACTTTAATATGTCCGGATTTCCGGGTTCGGTTTCATTTAAGGCTTCAGCATAATTGAGGTATGCTTCGCCCATACGGTATAATATCCCAGGACGATAAGGATTGATATTACCTCTCGGATCATGATCAGGATGGACCTTTTTTCTTAATAAATAACCATTTTGGGGAGCATCATGCGTAGGGCCTCCATCCCATTCATCTATTAAAAACCGGGTAGTACGATTTTCACGTCGGTGCCATGCTCTGTTATACAATACGGAAATATAAAACCTTGGCTCACGCTTTACATACATATTATAAGTGCCTGCAAAAGTTATTTTGCGTCCGACAGTATTTCCGTTTTCATCTTTATGCTCAGGCACCTCATTCCAGTTTGTATTTGCACGGACTTCATCTTCACTTGAAAACCCTTTTTCTACATATCCGGAATTAGGATCCGTAATGGGAAGCCCATTTTCCATAAAAAAAGCATCGACCAACGACTGGGTAACGCCCAATCCTCCGTTTCCACCGGTTCCTCGGGGCTGCGAGTGCTTGTCATATTCCCAGGTATTGCAATCCGGTCTGGCGAAAAGAATTTCAGTATTGCCATCGGTTGCTTTCTTGAACATCATGTTCTGGTATGACAAAAATGGATCAATTACACCATTGTTGTATTCATAGTATAATTTGTGACCTGCTGCTTCGGCCACATCAATAAGTTGTTTACAAGCAGCCGTAGCCTTCACCCACTTTCCGGCATCATAAGCAGTGTTAAACAGCTTTTCACCTTTGTTATTTACAAAACCGTCGTAGTCAGTATTTCCATTAACTAAAGGACTTGCTGCAAACAACAACATTCTTGCTCTCACAGCGAGGCACATGATGGAAGTAGCCCGGCCGTACTTTTTCTGATCATCATAATGCGCCGGCAATTTTTGTGACAACTCTAATAACTCTGCATCCACCCAATCGATGACCTGATCAAAAGGAGTTTGACCAATATATAGTTCTTCGCCGGCGGCGTCCGCGGGGGTTAGACCTGGTTTGAACGGAATAGCACCATAAGCTTCTGCCATCAGCCAATAATAATAGGCAATCAGAAAGCGGGCTTCATATTTCATATTGTCTACTTCTTCCTCGGTTATTTTTTGCGCAACATTTGGTCTTACGTTCGCCAGAAATATGTAGCCGGACCTTATACGCTTCGGTAATTCGTGCCAATAATTAGGGGGCCAGTGCGTGGCGACGTTCCAGTTGCCGGTTTGCATCGGAATAACGGCCCATCCCCAGTCAGGAAGCCACCTGGTAGATGGCGCCATATCATCCGATAAAGGGTCATAACCGATAGAATTGGCATATCCCCAATAGGGATCGGGAATATTAGAATAAATCCCTGCCAGCCAGTCTTCAGTTCGTGTTTTATCCCTGAAGACCATATCCAGTGTTAACTGATCGTCCGGCGATTTATCTAAAAAGTCAGTGCAGGAGCCTGTCAAAATAAGTAATACGAGTGATAATATGAATTTATAAATGTTCATGATTTTTCGGTTTAGATTTTAATTAAAAATCAAGGTTCATTCCTATCGAAACAGACTTCATAATAGGATATCTAAAACCTGTTTTTGTATCAAGCTCGGGATCCCACAACTTGAAAGATGAAAGCGTAAGCAAATTATTGCCAGTCACAAATATTCTGGCATTTTTAAGGTAAACCCTGTTTATTAATTTCTCAGGGAGACTATAACCCAGTTCAATGTGCTTCATACGCAACATGCTCATATCCTTGAGCCACCAGGTGGATTCCTGACTGTTATTGCTTATATGGTTGGCATCAGATAATCTTGGCCAGAATACGTCTTGTCTTGGATTTTCAACTGTCCACCGGTCATTTGCATTGCTGTAAATATTTCCTAATGCTCCATTGCCTGACCCGGGAATAAAGTAATTAACCCCATCTGACCTTCCTATTGTCCTGTATGTCTTAGCATTTCCCTGGAAGAAAAAGCCTAAGTCTATGCTTTTGAACTTCATATTAACGCCAAATCCATATACAATCTGCGGGTCAACTGTGCCTCCAATGGCTGTTCTGTCAAGTTCATTCACTACACCGTCACCGTTTACATCCTTGTATTTTATATCTCCGGGTCTTACCGCCGATCCAAGGTCATGTTTTGGTAATGTTTCTACAAGTTCGCCTGTTTCAGGGTTTTGGAAATCCTCCTCGGTAAAAAGACCTTCGGCAATTAATCCAAAAATTTGCCCTACGGGTTTGCCCGTTCTGGATCGGTTGGTACCAATGACGGAAAGAGGTTCATCTTGTTCTATGATTTGATTTTGTGCATAGGTAAAGGTGGCCTGTGAGGAGATATAGAAATCCTTGGTCAACTGTCTGCTAATGCTCATAGAAGCATCCACGCCTTTATTATCCACCGCTCCATAATTTGCCCATGGCGGGTTTATGAATCCACTTGAGCTGGGAATGGTTTCCCTTCTAATAAAAATATCTTTTCGCTGTTCTTTAAAAAAATCAACTTGCAGCGCTATACTATTCCACAGCCCAAGTTCAATACCTACATTACTTTTCGTTACCGTCTCCCACGTTAAGTTTTGAATGCCATAATCACCTTCCCTTTTCCCTGCCCGGTGATAATCATTGTTTATTCCCCATCGATAGCCGTCGGTATCACCAATTGTAGTAAGGTAAGCAAACCTTCTTCCATCAATTTTGTCGTTACCTACCAGACCATAGGATCCTCTAAGCTTAATCTTGGAAAAGGTGTTTTTGTAGTTAGACATGAAATTTTCTTCAGATACGATCCAGCCAAGGGCGATCGATGGGAAAAAACCGAATCGACGGCCTTTCGCAAAATTTTCCGAACCATTGTATCCAAAATTTGCTTCTGCGATATATCTTCGATCAAAGGAATAGGAGACTCGAGCGGCCAGTCCCTGATTTCTGTAGGGAAGCCTGTCGCCATTGTCATAGCTCCGTTGGTTGTAAAGCAGCAAACCATCTATATAATGATTGCCGAAATTCCTGGAATAGCCAAAATTTCCTTCCACATAGACACTTTTATCGCCCCATTCAGAAGTTTTTTCATATCCCAAAAATTCTTGCCCATACTTATAAACTACAAGGTTTAAAGTACCATCTTCATTACGTCCTACAGCAGGGTTGTAAAAATCAGGCTCTTTTCCCCTTTTAACACCTGTTTGAGAATACCGGTCAAATGCAAACTTAAATCGACCGGTAAGGCCAGGAACTATTTTATCAAGCTTCTGCTCCAAAGAAAACAGCGACTCCAACTTACTTCCGCTGTTCCGCTGAAACCCCGTCTGGGTAGCTAAGGCCCATGGATTTTTTCTTTCGGGAACCACTGGGATTTCTCCACTTGAATATTGAGTAGGATGAACGAAAGGCGGAGTTTCAAAGGCCCAGCCAAACAACGCATCTATAGACTGGGTCGGACGGTTATCTTCCTGCAAATATCCGCCAATATTTACTCTCAAAAGCGTTGAGGGGGTAATATTCAAATCTACATTTGATCTGATATTATATCTTTTGAGTTTTAAAGAAGAGTCCCAACTATTGCCGGGGTCACGCTCGATAATTCCCTGTTCAGCATAATGTGAAGCTACAACGGAATAGCGCAAAAAATCACTTCCTCCTGATGCTGATAAATTTAAGCGGCTGTTTGTGGCTTGCTCTTTGGTTATTTCATCAAGCCAGTCTACATCGGGGTATAAATCAGGGTCAACTTTGTTCCTGGTGTTGTTAATTCTTTCTTCAGTATATATAGGTGTTTGTCCTGATTCCGTAGAAATACTATTCAAAACTTCCAGGTAATCGGCGGCTCCTAAAAACTGGGGCAGCTTTACAGGCTGCGTGAACCCCTGCTCATATCTGAGACTTATGGAAGGTTTACCAACTTTACCACGTTTTGTATTGATCAAGATTACACCATTGGCGCCACGAACTCCATACACGGCACTGGCGGAAGCATCTTTAAGTACAGAAAAAGATTCTATTTCCGCAGGATCAATGTTTTCCAGCGAACGCTCAACTCCGTCAACCAATATTAAAGGATCCCGTGCTCCTTGAAAAGTAGAAATTCCCCGGATCCAGAAATTTGATTTGTCGTACCCCGGTTCGCCCGAGCGCTGCACGGCGATAATACCTGCAACATGGCCGGCCAGATTATTACTCAGGGACCTTGATGTTCCTTTTTGAAGTTCGGTGGGTGCAATTGTGGTAATAGCGCCTGCAACAGTATATTCTTTCTGAGTGCCATAGGCTACCACCACTACTTCCTCCAAAGTGGCGGCATCCTCTTCTAATTTCACGTCTATAACAGTCTGGTTTATCAGCTCAACTTCAAAAGTTTTATAGCCAATAAAAGAAAAAACAAGAGTGCTGTTTTTGCTGGCTACCAGTGAGTATTTACCCTCTGCATCGGTGGTTGTGCCGATTGTAGTGCCTTTCACAAATACGTTTACACCCGGAAGGGGAGCGCCGGCATTACTCACTACTGTTCCCGTCACTTTGATCTCCTCAAATAAATCAGAGGATGTTTCGAGGCTTCCCGTCGAGTTTTCCGTGCGTTTTACTAAAATAATGTAGTCCCCGGATAGGTAATAACTTATACTCAAAGGTTCGAAGATGCCATCGAGCACTTCTCCCAGTTTTTTATCTATATAGCTAAATGAGACTTTTTCGTCCAGCGCAATTGTTTTGGGATTGTAGCTAAATTTTATTTTGGCTGTTTTTTCAAGTATCGGAAGGATATTTTTGATTTTATCACCTTCGGCGCTAATTGTAATTACCTTATCCAGAACGGTTAGTTGATCAAGGCGCGCAAAGGAAGCGGTAAATGCGGATGACGTGATGAGTACGAGCGCCAATGGAAGTAAGGCAAATCTCATAAACATCACAATCAAGCTGCGAATGGTCTGATGTTTTTTCATAAATTTGTTAAGTTAGGGTTATAATAATAGATGAACCTGATCCCTGCTCTCTGAATTGACCGCGAATCATTACGAAGCAGGAATAGCGTAAGCGAATCAGTGATTTAATTATCACTGATTTTTTTGTTTAGTAGGTATTTATATCATAGGCATATTGATTTAGAATGGGTAAAGAAACTTTTGAACTAGCACCCTGAACTCCTGACTACAACTTTTGCATCCACAATCTTATAGGTGGCTCCGATGGTCTTACAAATAATTTCCATTTTTTCAAGTAGAGGTTCAGATCCAAGTGGGGCAGTTAAAAAACATCGTTTCATAGCCTCGCCATTGAAAACAATATCTATTCCATAGGCATTTTCGAGGGTTTCAAAGACGTCGGATATTGGAGCGTTCTCAAACTTAAAATCCTCATCAGTAATGTGAGGATCAAGAATCTCAGGCACATCTACCAGGCTTTTGTTAAATAATTGTGCGGCTCTCACAAATTTAACCTGTTGATTAGGCAAAAGAATTACCTTCTTTTCGCTATCGGTCAATTCTATATTTTCTTTCTCTGTATAAACAGATACTTTACCTGTCTTCACAGACACCACTATACTCTCTCCATTTTCAGGAGCCTCCACGGTAAAGCTCGTTCCCAGCACTTTAGTTAACACTTCATTGGAATGTACTATGAAAGGTTTATCAGGATTTTTAACTACATTAAAAAAAGCATTCCCAAGTAGATATACATCCCGGGTGGTGTCGTTCGCGTAGTTCACTTTGTACTTCAGCCTGCTTTTGTTTTCCAGGGTAACAGTACTTCCATCTGGCAACTTCAACTCTAAAGCCTTTCCGGTTTCATTGATCTGCTCCGCATAATCTGTAACACTATTTTGATATACATAGAAATCCTGCTTCTTTACAGAAGTTTCTTGAACCAGGAATCCAATTGCGAGGCCAACAATCAGAATAGCTGCCGTGGCCATTACCACTCTCACAGCGCTGTTTACCATAGATTTCACTGGTCTTTGAGGCAGTGTTTTCGTTCTTAAATCTATTTTGTCCCAGAGGGAACTCACCACGTCAGGATCAGGACGAGTCTGTTGGGCACGATTAAGGTTCAATATTAATGTGCGTGCTTGTTCTGCTTTTAAGCGAATCTCAGGGTTTTCTGAAATATAAAGATCCCAAAACCTTACTGAATTGGAATCCGATTTATATACCCATTCAATAAAGCTTTCATTTGCTGCAAAATCCTCTATGTTGTATTTTCTAAAATCCATTATTATAATATTTGCCCTAAGGCATTCATTATACTAATGCAAACAGTTTATTCTTTTTACTCGACGGTTTATGAAAAAAATAAAAAAAAGATTAGGGAGGCGACAGAGACCTTAAGATTAAGTTTTAGTTTTCGCAGGGCAAGCTGAATGAAGTTGCAGGCAGATTGATAGTTAACCCCCATGATTTGGGCAATTTCGTCGTTGGAGAAATTATGGTAGTACCTTAGATTTATTGCTTCCTGCTGCCTTTTCGGCAACTGGCTTAGAAGCACTCTCAGGTTTTCCAACTGAGCAGACTGAACTTCAATTCCAATAAGATTACTTTCATGACATGCATACGAAAATACGTTTTGATGCAGATCAATATCATGGCAAGCCGATAGCTCGTTGTCCCGAAGGTTACGGTTAATTTTATAACGAAGGGCCTTAAAAAGATAAAATTTAACGGAAGTAGTTTCGGCAATACGCCCTCTGCTTTCCCATAATTCAACAAACAAATCCTGAATACTGTCTTCAATGAGTGTACGGTCAGCAGTGATTTTGTTACCATAATTGAGAAGCGCATTTACATGCTGTTGGTAGATAAGCGCAAAAGCACTCTTATCGCCATTCTTAAAAGCGCTCCACAGCTTATCGTACTCAGAATTAAGGGTTGACATTATAATTGTAGAAATGACACTTCTTGTAATTTAAAAAAATAAAATGAACTTAATAGCTTATAGGCAAAGAAATTAGTTGGAAAGGTTAGGAATACTTCTTCATTGCGCCCCCTTCACGAGGCAATCTGTCGGAAGTCCTAAAAACACTGCAAGCAAGAAAAACCCGGATAGCAGCGTAAAATGTCAGAACCACAGATAAAGCAGATGTACAAGGATAGACATAAATTCTCTTAATGGAAAAGTAGTAAAAATGAACTTCACTGGTGGTTATACCTTTTTAAAGTTTGTTGAGTTTCTAGTCACTTTTTCCCTATGCGCATTGCAGGAAGGCAAAGGCTCGATTTTTTAATTGGACGAAAATCAGGTGAACGAAATCATAAAGACAGGGCTACCCTTGATGTTATTTACTTTTTCTGATATATTCGAAAATTCTATTTTTTCAAATCCACCTCAAGAGAACAATCATGCATTTATTTTTTAGATTATTAACAACCAGCTTATTATTTATATCAATACTTAATTGTTATGCTCAAAGCCATGTAACTATTAGTGGTGCTTTTCAAACACCGGGTGATGCCGAAATTGTATCGGTATATAAGCCGGTAGACCACTTTTTCAATATTTTTTTTCCTGATGAGTCCAGTGAAGTTGTTACATCAAACGGCCAATTTCTAATTAAAACGCCGCTATTTTCAGATGGCTTTATCAGAATTGAAAGTAAAGGAATGCCCAAAACCTTTTTTTATGCTGAACCTGGCGATTCAATTCATGTTGCATTTCCGGAAGAAAGCTCAGGAAATACGCGGATTGTATTTTCCGGCAATAACTCGGCAGCCAATAATCTGATCGCAGACAAGGTTATATTTAATAACGGGCAAGTAACTCAACGCCAGTTTTTAGCAGTATTCATGGAAAATAAATCGCCAGATTCAGCTCTTATTAAGCTTTCACAGTTAATTGGAAACACAACGTCAACGTTAGATTCTCTTTTAAAAAAAAAAGCGATTTCTGAAAATTGTTATGCAGCAATGGTAAGCGAAGCGGAGCAAAAGCTTCTTTTCTGGTGCGGGGAATTTATAAAAGGGTACTTTACCGGGAACGAAGACCTCAAGAGTAAAATCAGAATAAATAAATCATCGATGGTATCACTTGCTAGTCAACTATACAACAATTATGATCCCTACCATCTGCGTAATCGAATTGCAACCACCAATTACGATAACTGCCATATTAAATCATTGTTGATAGACCTAAAGGTCCTTGATCCTACACCATTAAAAGAAAGAATTTGGGAGCAATATGAAAAGGATTTTGGCATGGTAGTTTCTAAGTTTTCCGTGATAGATCATGCACCCAAAGCGGTGCAGATGTACTTAGTAGGGAATTCGCTTTTAATGGCCACTGTTTTCAGACCAATGTCGGACCTAAGGCTTGCAGATGTGTTTAAGTTTTATAATAGTCAATTTCCAAACAGTCCTTATTTACCTTTAATCGCGAATTATCTGAGAATGGACAATCCCTTCGTACAGGCAAAATTTAATGTCAAGGAATCTGAATTATTTTATAAAATGTACAATGAAGATCAATTGATAATTGAAGAGTCAGCAGGAATAGACACCGTCACGACCATACATTCGCTTATCAAAAATTATTTCAAGGGAAAGCCTGTATTTATTGATTACTGGGCTACCTGGTGTTCGCCATGCATCGCAGAATTTAAATACGAGGAAGAATTGCATGGATTCCTTGATGAAAATAATATTACTGTTTTGTATGTTTCTATTGATAATGAAGGGTCAAGGAGAAACTGGAAAAGCAAGATCGGTAAATACAATATTTCCGGCTATCACTACTTAGCTAATCCAAAAGTAAAAGAAAATCTAAATAATTGGTTTCAAGGAATTCCAAGGTTTATGCTTTTTGATGAAAACGGAAATATACTTAATGATAATCTATTAAAACCCAGCAAGAAACAAGCTTTATACGATCAGATTAAAAATCATTTGTGATTAAAAAGGGAAAGTAAGATTAAATGAACATGACTTGGCATTATACACCAGCATGAATCTCCATGCCTATATTATCCCTCCAATATTTAAGACTATCTATAATGATGTTGAAATAAGAATCTCTAACAAATACATCAATCCCGTAAATCGTAGCAAAGCTTACAAAATATAAGCCTTCCCTATTTAGAAACTTATGTTTTCTGCTCACTTTAGCAATTTAAGCTTTGTTTTTTATAAAAATTAATAACGTTGAGATTGTTTATGGTATTTAGGCTAGATATTTATTGACGGCTCATTTTGTAGAAGAAATGGAGGACTTGAATTTGCTGGCATTATCGAAAGAAATGGAGGTACGAGGCACAGCCTCGCACCGGCTTTTTTATATGTCGTCCTTTAAAGCTTTTGCTATTTAAGGTATACTCGCTCCAACAGGGGGAAAGCAGGTATTGTTGACAAGTAATGCTTTGATAGAGGAAATGAAGGGCCCGTTAAACACCCCCAAGCAAGAGAAAACAATCACTTCGCCCCCATCAAAGCACTTTCCAGACACTCCGTTCCGTCAGTCCTTACCTACACCTCATTACTCACCCTCGCAAACTTATTTCTATACTCAATGGGAGTCAGCCCGGTGATCTTTTTAAATGTGTCTCTAAATGCTTTGGTATCGGTATAGCCTACATCAAACATTGTCTCTGTTACATTCTTTCGTGATGCTTCAAAAAAACTTTTGGCGGCTTCTATTCTTACTCTCTGTATATACTCTATCGGCGTATTGTTGGTAGCCTCTTTAAATCGCCTTTCAAAAGTTCTGCGACCTGTATTAATTAAATTTGCCAAAGCTTCTATTGTAATTTTTTCACAATAGTGTTTTTCAATATAATCCTGTACTTTTTGAATATCAGCATCACTGTGATTTCTTTGACCTCTGAATATAGCGAACTGGGATTGACTCTCTCTCCCGATATCCAGGGCAAAATATTTTGAGATCATTACTGCTGTTTCTCTGTCAGAAAACTTTTCGACCAGGTATAATATTAAATTCCATAAACTGCTTGCTCCACCGCTGCTATAAATATTTTCGTGTTCTGTGATGATCGCCCCATCTTCTACTTCCACGTTGGGGTATCTTTCTCTAAACTCACTTATGTGAGCCCAATGTGTAGAGCATTTTTTACCATTGAGCAATCCGGTTTCTGCTAAAAGAAAAGCGCCGACACACAAACTGGCAAGGCTTGAACCTTTCTCATGTAACTGTTTAAAATAAGGTATCGCATCTGCATTGGCTTGTATTCCTTTGGCGGTATCTCCAAATGTTGGAGGTATAATGAGTAAGTCCGTTTTGGCCACATCTTTGAGCAGCCTGTCGGTTTTTATCGTGTATTCGCCATTGTTGGCGGGTACATATTGGTTTAAGCCCACATACTCTACCTTGAAAATAGGCTTTTTACCAAATGCGGTCAAAAACTCATTGGCTGTATTAAAGGTTCTAAATGGCGGGGTAACTGCTTCAATTACACCATATTCCGGCACAAAAACTGAGATTTGCATATCATTCAAAGTATTAGACTACAAGATAGAAAATAGTTTTGTCATAATCCCCCCCTAAACTTGTCATTTTCATAACAGACGGAATTTTATGCTTTGTTATAATTTTGAATTGTAAATTTTAATAAACTAAAACATTAAAACAATGGCACAATTAACAAGAATTACAGTAGAAGCAAAAGTAAATGCTCCCGTAGCAAAAGTTTGGAATACCTGGAATACACCAGGCGACATCATGCAATGGAACACCCCTGACCCAAGCTGGCATACTCCAAATAGTGAAAATGACCTGAGAACAGGCGGCAAGTTTAAGAATAGAATGGAAGCCAAAGACGGAAGCTACGGTTTCGACTTTGAAGGCACTTATGACAAGGTGGAACTACATAAGGAAATTACTTATACCATGAGTGATGGAAGAAAGGCGACTACTTTGTTTACAGAGCAAAATGGTAAAACACATATAGCCACCACATTTGACCCTGAAACAGAAAACGACCCTGAATTTCAGAAACAAGGATGGCAAGCTATCTTGAACAATTTTGTAAAATATGTTGAATCTAAATAATTAATAACCATAGATATTAAAAGTTATGAAAAAGTTTAAAATATTTTTCTGGGTGGCAACTGTTGTCATCGTCCTTTGGGAAGGTGTAATGCCACTGAGCACGATGTTGTTTACGCCTGAGTATGTGAATGTGGGTACAAAACCGTTAGGCTATCCGGATTACTTTGCTTATGCACTTATCATTTGTAAGGTACTGGGAGTAATCGCTATTGCCTTTCCTAAAACACCTGTTAAAATAAAGGAATGGGCTTATGCAGGGCTAACCTTTAATTTAATCTTTGCATTCATCAGTCATGCCTATGTAGACAAAAATATTGGATTTATGTTAATGCCGCTGGTAATACTGGGCATTCTGGCAGTTTCCTATGTCTATAACAATAAAATTCAGAATTATGGCCAAAACAAATTATCAGTCAATTGATGAATACCATCAAGCTTTTAGTGGAGAGGCTTTAGCCAGAATGCAAACCATCAGAAAAATCATTAAGGACGTAGTCCCTGATGCAGAGGAAGGTATCAGTTATCAAATACCTTGCTTCAAATACAATGGTTATCTTATCTACTACTGTGCATTTCCCAAACATGTTACGCTGTCACATCCCTATAGCGAAGCATTCTGGGAACATTTCAAGAATGATCTGAAGGGGTATAAAACAAGTAAATCTGCAATCCAGATTCCCACAGCTCAACCGCTGCCTGAAATTCTGATTAAAGAAATTGTGACTTTCAGAAAGAAGGAGAATGAGGAAAAGGCAAGAAGTAAGAAGTAGGGAGTTGGAAGTAGGAAGTAATTAATTGTACATCTAAATAATATAAAATGAAAAACAACACGGTTTCATTACACAGGGTAATTAAGGCAGGTCCGGAAAAGGTATTTCGGGCATTTGCAGACCCAGTAGCGCATTCAAGTTGGCTACCTCCTTATGGTTTTATTTGCACAGTACAGCAAATGGATTTTAAGGTAGGCGGAAAGTTTAAAATGACCTTTATTAATTTCAGTTCAGGAAATGGACATTCTTTTGGTGGAGAATATCTTGAAATAAAACCAAATGAATTTATTAAATACGTCGATAGGTTTGACGATCCCAATTTACCCGGAGAAATAACAACTACCATATGGCTGAACAAGGTTTCCTGCGGTACTGAACTTAAAGTGCTGCAAGAAGGAATTCCTGAAGCAATACCGGCGGAAATGTGTTATTTAGGTTGGCAGGAATCGCTGGAGAAATTGATGAAGCTTGTAGAACCTGAAATTCCTGATGCTTAATTTACTCTACTATGACTGAGCATAATAATGATAAAATAATAAGCGGGATTTTCATCACATTTTCAGGAAATTGTAAAAAAGCGCTCACGTTTTACCAAACCTGCTTTGGGGGTGCTTTGCAATTCGAAACTTTTGAAGAAGAATTACAAGGTTTCCCGGAAATGCCAGTCGTTAGTGGGTCGCTGGTTTCTGATAAGATCATTATTCACGGCTCGGACCTGGTACACAACGAAGGAAGAAAACTCGGAAATTATATTTCTGTTTTTCTACATTGTAAAAATACTTATGATAGAAAAGCCCTTCTTCAAAAATTGGAATCTGATAAAAAAAATCCTTTTGTCAAAAATTATGATGACCAGAAACTAATTGAAGTAACAGATGCTTTTGATGTGAGATGGATCTTGGGCGTTTAGCAACTATGATGGCTAAACGCTCCTATAATTCCAACCCAGGGGAGATTAGGACTTCAAGCTTCTTCTTCAATATTCCAATACTGTACCTCATCTTGTTTCCTTAAGGGTTACTTTCCATTTAAGAATTCACAACAAAAATGGATAGAAATCCACCCCCTACCCCCGCCAGCGAGGGAGACTAGGACTTCAAGCTTCTTTTTCAATATTCCAATACTTTTACCTCTCTTGTTTCCCTAAGGGTTACTTTCCACCAAAGAATTCACAACAAAAATGGAGCGCAATATCCCCCGCCGGCGGGGGGCAGGGGGTGGAATCAAACAAAAATTTAAGCATTAGCCAAGCAAATGAAAGCAGACAAGTCCAACAATTACCACTACAAATCAAAATTTCAGACCCTGACGGGAGAATATTAGAACTTCAAGCTTCTTCTTCAATATTCCAATAATTACATCTTGTTTCCTTAAGGTTACTTTCCACCAAAGAATTCACAAACAAATACCGAGTGCAATATCCCCCGCCGGCGGGGGCAGGGGGTGGAATCAAACAAAAATTTAATCATTAGCCAAGCAAATGAAATCAGACAAGTCCAACAATTACCACTACAAATCAAAATTTCAGCCTTTAGCGAATAGGTTGCGAAAAGAGATGACTAAAGCTGAAGCTTGCTTATGGAAATACGTTTTAAGGGCAGGTTTGATGAAAGGGTATTCATTTAGAAGGCAAAGACCTGTTTTGGACTATATCGCTGATTTTATGTGCAAAGAATTAAATCTTATTATAGAAGTTGACGGAGTAACACATACTTGGGAAGAGGTTATAGAAAAAGATCAAACCAGACAGAAACGGTTAGAAGAAGTAGGATTTACTGTTTTAAGATTCACAGACGAAGAAGTTTTAAAAAATATTAATGGAGTAGCATCCTCTATTGAAGATTGGATAGGGGAAAATTCTAGTAAAATTCCACCCCCTGCCCCCGCCAGCGGGGGAGACTAGGACTTTCGGCTTCCTTTCCAGTTCTAATATCTAGCCACACCTTATTCCCTTACGGGTTACTTTCCACCTAAGAATTCACAAACAAAAATGGAGCGCAATATCCCCCGCCGGCG
>DASPJL010000118.1:0-22247 GCA_035628645.1 Cytophagales bacterium
ACCGGTAATCAGGAAATCGGTTCTTATAATTCCATTACCCGATACCAAAACTTTGGCGGACATTCAAACAGGACAGATTATGTTTCAGGTTCAAATCGAATGATTGGTGTTGCCAGAGCAAATATCGGTAACAGTGACTTAAGCTGGGAGTCCACAGCATCTTTTGACATCGGAATTGATGTCGGATTACTCCAAAACAGGATTTCTTTTACTGCCGATTATTATAATAAAAAAACCACCGACCTATTGTTGAATGTATCTATTCCTGCTACTTCAGGTCATGGTTCTATATTGCTTAATGCAGGAAGTGTAAGCAATAAAGGTTTTGAATTGGGCCTTAATGCGCAGATTCTTCAAGGGAAAAAATTAAACTGGTCAAGTAGTATCAATTTTTCCCGTAACAGAAATGAAGTTCTTGATTTAAGCGGAGAAACTGAAAGATTTGTAGGAAGCTCTAGTTCCAGCATTTTTGCGGGATCCAATCCTGGAACCAACGTGCTAAGGGTCGGGGAACCAATGGGATCTTTTTATGGATATCAATTCCTTGGGATCTGGCAAACGCCAGAGGAGATTGCAGCAAGCGGTATGAAAGACACTAAAATTCGTCCTGGTGATCCACGGTATGCAGATCTTGATGGCAATGGCTTGATCAATGGAGATGACCGTTCTATTATCGGAAGGTCACAACCTGATTTTATTTATGGTTTTGTAAACAATCTTTCTTATGGCCCGCTGACTCTTACTGTTTTGATACAAGGGGTGCAGGGTGCTGATATTCTAAATCTTAACAGGTATGAACTTGAAAATGGTTTTACTACCACCAATAAGGTGAGATCAGTTAAGGATAGCTGGACCGGTCCGGGAACAAGCAATACAATGCCAAAAGCAAACAGCGTGGTAAGAAGATCAACCGGAGTTACCAGTGATATTGTAGAAGATGGAAGTTTCTTAAGAGTGAAAACAATAACCCTGGGATATGATATTCCTCTTCCTTCAAGTATTAAAAATACCATCAAGTCTGCAAGTATTTACGTGACTGGTCAAAACCTGATCACTTTCACCAAATATTCAGGTTATGATCCTGAAGTTAATTCATTTGGGTCTGAAACCTTAAGTCCGAACACAGATTACAATGCTTATCCAAGTTCAAAGACCTACATAGCTGGTATAAGGTTTGGATTTTAAACAATTATTTAAAAAATATTGAATCATGAAATAGCCATAATTGTAAAATTCCCTCACGAGAATGAATATCCAATGGCGTATTCCATGTGGCAATTAAAAAAACAAATTACATACACATGAAAAAGTATATAGGATTCGTTGCTATATTTTTAACAACCCTCTTGTCTTGTCAAAACTTTCTGGAAGAGACTCCTGAGGATTTTTTGGGAACC
This sequence comes from Cytophagales bacterium, assembly GCA_035628645.1. GTDB lineage: Bacteria > Bacteroidota > Bacteroidia > Cytophagales > Cyclobacteriaceae > DASPJL01. The sequence goes on from DASPJL010000118.1 coordinate 1,398, forward strand.
AACTTTTATCAGAATGAAAAAGATGCAGACATCGGATTGAATGGAGTGTTTGGTCAATTGCAGGCACAAACGTATTATCAAAGAACGGTTTGGCTTATTACTGAACTGACAGGTGAATATTTACAAACCGCCTTGGTAAATGCTCCCCGTCAGGAGCTTGAGCATTATACTTATACCGACACCAATAGTGAGATCAATAACTGGTGGAGAAGCGCTTACTCAATGATTAACCGTGCCAATGACTTGATTGAGAAAGTGCCTCTGATAGAAATGGATGAGGTCAAAAAGAATAACATTGTTGGAAACGCCCGCTTCTTAAGAGGAATGGCTTATTTTGATCTGGTTCGAAGTTTTGGAGATGTGCCGCTAGTAACGGTTACCATAAAAAGTCCAAGTGATGATTTGCGTCCTTCCAGAACACCTATTGCTGAAGTTTATGCTCAAATAGTAGAAGACCTGACTTTTGCTGAAGCCAATTGTTTGAAGGAAAGTGAAATTCCTGCAAGTGAAAAAGGACGTATCTCAACCGGCGCTGCTTCTGCAATGCTGGCTAAAGTCTATCTTACAAGAGCTACCACATCTGCTGCTCAGCCTGGCGACAATGAAGCAGCGCTTGCAGCATGTAATAAGGTGATCAATTCCAATGAATATAAATTATTGCCAACTTACAGTGATATTTTTGACCCGGAAAAAGAAAACGGAGAAGAACACATCTTTTCTATCCAGTTTGATTTGCCTCCAAGCATCGGAAACATTACCATTCAAATGCAATATCCGGCAGAAAAAGCATTGGTTGGCGGAGCTGGAGCAGGTTCTTTCAAGGTAAATCCAACATTTGTAGAGTCTTATGCTGCCAATGATGTACGTAAGGCATGGAATGTTTCTGATTCGGCGGGAGATAAGAAATTGTCAAATTACTTCTTCTATAAATACAGAGATCCTATTAGACAAGGAAATAATTCAAGGGCCAATTGGTTGGTATTGCGATATGCAGATGTACTGTTAATGCAATCCGAGGCGATCAATAATATTGATCCTGCTAACAATGAGAAATTTACAGGGATAAATTTAGTACGCGAAAGAGCAGGTTTGACAATGCCCCTTGATGCTGCAACTGTGCCTACTAAAGAAGATTTTATCGACGCACTTGTAGACGAAAGAGCCTGGGAACTATGCCTTGAAGGACACAGAAGGTTTGACTTGCTGAGATTTGGACGATTAAAGGAAAAACAACTTGAGACGTATGGTCTAAACCTTGAAGATAAATACCTTTTATTTCCTATACCACAATCGGAAACCACGTTGAATCCAAACCTACTTCCAAATAATCCTGGCTTTTAAATTTCCTTAAAGGGCCATTCTGTCTGAAGTGCAGTGAGTATTCTTGCTGCACTTCTACGGATTAAAACTAAAAAGAGTATAGGACAACGTTCCAAGAGTTTTAAACTTTTGGAACGTTTATTCACCTTATCACAAAAAAATGAAGATAATTTATTATTTAAAGAAGAGAAGCTGGAATCTCTTTGCTTACAAGCCTAAGCTGAAAATATATCTGATGGCCATTTTGCTCCTGTCTTGCACAGCCATGCTGCTTAAAGATATTAAAGTAGATCAAACTTTTGCTTTTGCTGAAAAGCAAACAGCACTGATGCTTAAAGCAATTGATGCCTACATGGAAGGGAGTAAATCAGAAAACAAGAAATCAGAGCCCGTATCTCCACGAACTATTGAAAATGGAGAATTGGTCATGGTACCTTCAAGAGATTGGACAAGTGGATTTTTCCCTGGTGAACTTTGGTATTTATATGAATATACAAAGGATCAAAAGTGGTTGAAAGAGGCTCAAAAGTTTACGGCCAAACTGGAACCTGAAAAATGGAATGGAAAGACCCATGACATGGGCTTTAAAATATATTGCAGCTATGGCAATGGTTATCGACTTACAAAAGATGAGACTTACAAAGACATTATTATTCAATCAGCCAAAACTCTTTGTACACGTTTCAATCCTAAAACAGCCGTAATTCGCTCATGGGATCATAACCAGGATAAATGGATCAATCCCGTGATTATAGATAATATGATGAACCTTGAGCTGCTTTTTGCTGCTACCCGATTTACAGGCGATTCGTCTTTTTATCATATCGCGGTGAGCCATGCGAATACTACCATGAAAAATCATTTTCGACCTGATTACAGTTCCTATCATGTTCTCGATTATGATCCTCAAACCGGTGAAGTACTTAAAAAAAATACGCATCAGGGGAACAGTCATGAATCTTCATGGGCAAGAGGTCAGGCATGGGCGATTTATGGATTTACCATGTGTTACCGTGAAACAAAAGACAGGAAGTACCTGGAACTTGCACAAAGAGCGGCAGATTATTTCTTAACTCAAATAAACAAGATCGAGGATAACATTCCATACTGGGATTTTAGTGATCCAGCGATTCCAAAAGTTTCCAGAGATGCCTCGGCGGCGGCAGTAGCCGCTTCGGCCATGATAGAGTTAAGTCAATGGAGTGAGGATAAAAGATATTTTACTGGTGCCGAACAAATGCTTCAAAGTTTGAACTCAGAAGAATATTTGGCTGAACCTGGTACCAACGGTTTTTTCTTGTTAAAACACAGCACAGGTCACAAACCTCATAATTCTGAAATAGACGTGCCCATTGTTTATGCCGATTATTACTTTCTGGAAGCACTAATGAGATATAAATCGCACAAGGAGAAGTAGAATACTTACCCATTTGTATTAAGCCTAAGCGTGGTAATACAATTTTTAAAACTGTATTCAAAGTTGCTTAGCTAACAAAAATTATATTTCTTTTTTTGTTCTAAAAGTTATGCATTCAAAAAAGACAACATTCATTGGAAGTAGGACACGCCTGAATTATCTTATGCTTTGTGTCTTTTTTCTTTTATTGTCAAATGCAAATGGGCAAGCCCTTAAATCAGAAAGACTAAGAATCTTAACCTCTATCAACTATCGGCAACAAGATTTTAAATGGTCCATTGCCGGAAACCTTGAAGGAATAAATCCAAATATTTATTCAGAATTGACCTGGAAAAATCTTGCCGGCCCGCGGCTCGATATAGATTTTAAATATAAACTTCTCCAAAAAGTTTACTTGCGGACGGCCTTTTCATACTCCTTTATTGTCTCTGGTTCTGTTACGGATACGGATTATGCGGAAGATAATAGAACTCAGACCGTTTTTTATGCAGATCTTCAAAGTGATAAGGGAAGTTCTTTTGCAATTTCTCCCTCCCTGGGATATGGCTTTAATGTAACAGGACGGATTCAGATTAATCCTTTTGTGGGATATGGTGTTTGTCAACAAAAATTTTACTTATTAGACAATGAAAACGAAGGGTTAAAATCCATTTACCAGAGCTTATGGAAGGGGCCTTTTATTTACCTAAATACTGATTTTCAGGTTTCTCAAAAGATAAACATTGAAGGAAACATTGCCTATCACCAGGTAAATTATTTAGCCAAAGCAAACTGGAACATGATTGAAGCATTCCAACATCCTGTCAGCTTCAGGCATAAGGCAAAAGGATATGGAATTGAAATGGATATGAAAATGGGACTAAAAGTCTCCAAATCAGTTTTTGTCTTTTTGTCAGGAAAATTTTTCAAATGGAGTACGGGGGAAGGGGTAGATGAATTGTACCTGGCCAGTGGTAAAACGGCCCTCACGAAATTCAATGACGCAACACTTAAAGGGTTTTCAGCCGGATCAGGAGTAAAACTACTTTGGTGACTTTAATATCTTCTCTGACATATCAATAATTTGAACTAAATTTCAAGCAGTTTCTCTCGGAATAGTTGAGTTAGGTTTAAAGTAGATTTACTTGTGAAATATAGTTCTCCTCAAATCAGAACCGTAAATGTAATCCGTTACGTCACTCCTTTGCGGGAAGGTGGTTCCTTGCCAGCCATCGTAGAGGCTGACGACGGATTTTTATATGTACTCAAATTTCGGGGAGCAGGACAAGGGGCAAAGGCCCTCATCGCCGAATTGATTTCCGGAGAAATTGCCAGAACTCTGGGACTTCGTGTACCGGAAATTGTATTTGCAAACCTGGATGAAGCCTTTGGCCGAACCGAGCCTGACGAGGAGATTCAGGATTTGCTAAAAGCCAGTGTCGGCCTTAATCTTGGGCTTCATTATCTTTCCAAAGCAATTACCTTTGATCCTTTGGTTACAACCTTGGATGCAAAACTTGCCTCTCAAATTGTCTGGCTGGATTGCCTGATCACCAATGTGGATCGCACAGCGCGAAATACGAATATGCTTATCTGGAATAAAGAATTGTGGCTGATTGACCATGGCGCTTCTCTCTATTTTCACCACTCCTGGCAAAATTGGGAGGAACAAGCCAAGCGCCCGTTTATACCTGTTAAAGATCATGTGTTGCTATCTCGCGCAACTGAACTGGAAACCGTTGATCACGAATTTCGATCAAAACTTAGCTCGGAACGAATACAATCCATTGTGTCATTAATTCCTGAAGAATGGCTAACGGCAGAATCGCCTTTTGAATCCGCAAAAGAACATAGACAGGCTTATGTTCATTTTTTAGAAACACGGCTCAATAATTCAGAAATTTTTATAAAGGAGGCGCAAGATGCAAGAGAAGCAATTGTTTGAGTATGCCGTTATTCGCGTGGTACCAAAGGTAGAGCGTGAAGAGTTTTTAAATGTCGGCGTCATTTTATATTGTCCTGCTCAAGGTTTTTTACAAACACTTTATGAGCTGAATCCTGATAGACTTCAAGCGTTTTCTGCAAACCTGGACATTCCCGAGCTTGAGGAACGCCTTAGGGCTTTTAGTCAAATTTGTGAGGGTGGCAAGAAGGGAGGAACAATTGGTAAATTGCCTTTAGCCGGACGTTTCCGCTGGCTTACTGCGGCGAGAAGTACGGTGGTCCAAACTTCCTGCGTTCATCCTGGTTTATGTACAGATGCAAAAGAAACGCTTGATCGTTTGTATGAGCAGTTGGTAAAGTAACCGGGCGATGACATCCCTCAAAGGGATGTCATCGCTGGAATTTCCTTACAACTTCCACTATATCTTTTCAAGTATTATCGTAAGCTTATTAAAATCAGCGGCTGCATTTACAACTTTTCTGAAGCTTTCGAATTCGCTTTTGCTGAAATTTATCTTTTTATAATATTCGTTGATGTCAATGACACAGGTATTGCCTGTCAGGGAATATTTAGAGGTAAATGTAGTAACTCTTTCTCCGTCACCTTCCTGGAAAATATCCATATTTAATATCGATGGATTGGCAATTTTATATCCTTCCGGAAGTTTCATTGTAATTGTCCTATGGTACAATCTGTTGAAATCGTTTTCCACTTCAGTTTTCCGCTCTTCCTCTTGGTACATCTCCATTTGCTGGCCAATTACTTCTCCAATCTTAAATAAATACTTGTCTCCGGCTTTTTGTACTATGTTCTCATCTTTTATGATTGATTTTACAATGAATGGCTTCCTCCCAAAATACTCCTGGCCGGCATTTTCAATGGAAATGTCGGATGACTTTAGTTCAGGAAAGTAATTTTCCATCAACATCGTGTTCATTTTTACTTTTTCATCTTCTGAATAAAAGGAATAATAAGGCTGAAAGTATTGTGCAAAGTAGCCGCCGAAATTATTTACAATGGTTATTTCTGGATTAACCACATCTTCGTCAAATGTAATGTCAATATCTAGGTTATGGTAGGTCTTATCATAGGACAGTGCCTCAATAAATCCAACTTTTCCTATGCCTGTTACATAAGATCCCAGGGTTACTTCTTTTATAAATAAGCCATAATTGTGGGTGAAATTTGGATTTGCAAAACCAAGGCACGTAAACCTGTTGGCAGGTTCCATATACATCTTCGTTGTGGGTAAATAGATCAGGTAATCTGTCAGGAAAAGATAGGCCTGAAATTCACGGTCAAACTTAAGTTGACTTCTGTTACAAGTCAGCACTATCTGATAGTCGATTTTAAGTTGATTGAAAATGGCCGCAAATAACTTTACGATCCCTTCTTTGTTCGCCGTTTTCTTATCTAAAATAGTATTTATATCATCCAGCCCTTTTGCATTATTGTCAATAACTGCAATGTTTGACTTAACATAGAACTCAATATTTTTGATCCTTTCTTCTTCATTGCCAGCCGATTTTAGGTCTATCTGATCTATTAGTTTCTTTAACTTTTTTTGCTCACCTGATTCTGAGGGGGCCATTAAATTTTTGTAAATATTTTCGGAAATGTTACCGTAAGTGATGATGTCGTTGTTATTGTTTATTGAATTTGAACCGATTTTATATATAATACTTTGCAGATTGGTCAAATAGGAAGATTGTTTTTCCTCTTTCAATAATGGCAATGAATCGAGTTTTGCATAGAGAATATTTTTGTCCGTCGTGGTAGTGTCCTTTTGCAATTCGGGGAAGCCATTATAGGACTTAGACAGGAAGTGTAAATTAGATGGAGAAATAATTTCAAATTCTATATTTTTTTTATAGAAAGCAGACTGGAAAGTTTCTTTTATGCCAGTATATCTTGGCGCCCTTTTGAGGAGATAAATATGTTCTATTTCACTCCCTGTTTCTAATCCTTCAAGAGCGAAAAACCTATAAATTACATCTTTTTCTTCGGCTTGTTTTATGTCCTTTTCTGATAAAGTCACCACTTTCCCTTTGGGACTTATTACCCTTGCTTTATGCATGATAAACTCACCGCCCAGATAAGCGGGGATATAAATTTTGTTATTGTTTTCAATAGCCGTATTTGAGTTTACCCTGGTTATTTTGTGAAACAGTTTATATTCAACAAGTTCATTTTCGCCTTCAAAGATAAATTCTACCGATTGCTTTTCTTTGAGCACAAGTTCATCTAAAGCCGCTTCTTTAGAGCTCAAAGTGTGTAGCTTAGGGGAGTTTTCCCAATCATAATTAATATATTTTGGTGTTTGAGCCTTAACTATGGCTGGAACAGCAAAAAGGATGAGAAGGAGTAGTAAATGTTTTCTGTTCATATGTTTATAAATAAGTTATTTGATTTTCTCCAGCACAATTAGTTCGGAGTATGTTTTTCTAAGTGTGCGAATGAAGCTGTTCCATTGTTCGAACTCTTTCTTTTTCATAATTAAAAAATTGTAATAGATCTTTTGCTCCAATATTAAATGCCCGTTTTCCTGGCGATGATTGGTTTCGAAACCAAATCGTTCGTCCAGAAATTTTGCAGGCGATGGCAGGAAGGAAACTTTATATCCTTCAGGTATTTTTAATTTTATGATACTGGTTTTGATTTCTTTGAAGTCTTTCTCCACGTCAAAGTTTCGGTTGTTCTTGATCTCCTCTATAAAAAAATCTTTGTTGAGGTTAAGGTTAACATATATTTCATCCGTACTGCTTTTGAAATAATCCTCCACATTGAATTTATAGTCTATTCTAAGCGCCTTGTCCCTGTCATTTAAGTGGATAAGATCAAAAGAATCTAGCAGGAACTTATTATTGCCCTTTGTTAACACTGCCTTAAGCAGTTTCTCTTTTTCATATCTGTGGTCCCTTAGACGCTCCGTCAGGTATATTTTGTTGTATCCCGAATAATATGCAGATGCTTTGCCAAGTATTTTATTGTCTTTTATTTCAATGAATACAGAATCCAGCACCTGATTTTGATCCATTGGAATCACCGGGACTTCCTTGATTTCAAGATGTGTGCTGTCCATCCCTATCATGGCCTGCTTTCCCTGAATAAAACCATTAGAAAAACCAAATGGAAGAAAGCTAGCCGTAGCATCTAGAAAATAGTAGCTGCTGTCCTTGACATAAGTTGCAATCATATGATTGTCCACATGAGGTGTTGGTATATCTTCGTATCGATATGGAATGTGGCGGCTGCCAATCCAGGTAAGGTGAGAAGGGATGTCTGCATAGGTAAGCATTTTGGTAATAATGCTGGCCATGTCCTTGCAATCGCCATAACGCCGGTCAAATACGGTTTTAGCGCTGCGGGGAACAAACCCGCCCATACCGTCTTCAATGGCTATATATTTTATATGATCCTGCACCCAATAGTAGATTTTCTTTACTTTTTCAGCTTCGTCTTTACAGTCTTGGGTTAAGGAATCCACCAATGTTTTAAGCTCGGGACTGTGTTCCTTGTTTGAATTTTTTGAAATGGTATAGTACCAATTATAAAGATCTTTGGAAGTTTTCAACAGAGGATAGTTTTTTCCATCTATATTATAAGACTTTACCCAGGCAACCATATGCCCTAAAGAATACAAATAATTCGGGGCGTTCTCTTCATTTCGGTAAGCTTTTAGGTTATTTACCTGCCAGGTGTATACTACTTTGTTCTTTTTAGCAATTTTTGTGAACGTGATAACAGAGTCCGGCACATTGAAAATCTTCCATCCTAATTCTACATCCGGATCAGTTACTATACTGTAAATAGACTGAATTACAGGAATATGTTGGTCAAAATAAAAGGCCGGAATGATCTGAGGATGAGAAATGTCCTGTAGAAAATGCAGGTTGGTTCTTGCGCCTTCTATCAGAGATGGAAACAAAAAAGATATGTTTTTAGAACCATCGTAAAACACGTTTTTGCTCAGTCCTTCGGTAGTTTTAAAATCTTTAACTTTTAACACTTTATAGTTGCTTTTAACAGGAAGAAATGTAGAAGCCTGAATGTCTGTTATTTTACTAAAATCATTATAATCAATAGAATATTCTGAAAACAGTCCTGCCCTGTTGTCCAGCAACATTCTTTCCTGGATTGAATGCGTTGATATTTTCAAGGCTTTGTCTACAATATCAATATTGAGTTCCTGGAAGTTTTTCAGGTAAACGGCCCCTTCTGTCGGGTATTTCTTCTTTAAAATTTTATACTCCGCATTGATTTGTCCAAAACTGTTAAAAGCAAGGAGGAGGAAGAAAACGAGATAATAAAAATTCTTTGCCAATTTTAGTATGTTTTAAGATTAGTGGCTTTGCCAGAATCGTAAGTTACTTTCTTTACTAATTTGCCCTGAGGATTGTAAAATTCAGCTTCGCCATGAAGCTCATTTAATCTGTAATTTTCTTTTTTCTCTAATTTTCCATCGGGATAATAAGTTTTAGCAACGCCATGTAGCTGATCAAAATAGTAATTTTTTTCAGTTTTGAGCTTTCCATTCAAGTAATATTCCTGGTTTAGCCCATGGGTATTCCCTTCTTTAAAAGGGCTTTTTTCTATGATATTTCCCTGGGAGGAATATTCAAAGTAGTCGCCGTCGTATGCCCTTTTGACTATTCCATATTCCATGGATTTTTTCCCGTTTTTATAGAATGCAACCAATTTATAAGTGCCACCGGAAACATCAATAGGAGTGACCAGTTTGCCACTAGCATCATTATAAGAATAGGCCATTACCTGCCCTTTATGGTAATCTTTCACAAATTGCAATTCTCCAAGCTCGTCGTAATAGTAAGCCCGTCCTTCCGCTTCATCATTTGCATAATTCCTTTTAACAATGATTTGTCCGTTTTCATGATAATATTTCATTTCTCCTTCCAGGAGCCCGTTAATATAGAACTCTTCTCTTTGGATTTTCCCATTGGCAAAATAAGTAGACCATTTTCCATCCTTTTTACCATAAACATAATTGCCTTCCGTAGTTAATTTTCCATTTTCATACCATTTCCATAATCCATGAAGTTCGTCATTAAAATAAGTGCCTTCACTACTGATTTTTCCGTCGTAATCATACCAAATTACTTTTCCATGTAACTCACCGAGAATAAATTTCCCTTTGAAAAAGGGTTTGCCATTGTTGTAAGTAGTTACATATTCTCCGGTACCATTTGGTATTAGAATGGTTTGAGTTACTTTACCCGTAGTGTCGTAAAAAATTGATTTTTGCTGAAGGTGATCCGAAAAGTAGTTTTCTTTGAAGAGTTTTCCGGATGTATCATAATATTGTTGATAACCATTATATTGATCGCGGAAATAATATAATCTTGATTGAAGGGTTCCATCGATATAATAAGTGTTCCAATATCCCTCCTTTAAGCCATTTTTATACCAGCCCTCCTCTTGAATTTTTCCATTGGGATAGAAATAAGTGTAAGGGCCTTCTTTGACATCCTTTACGAAATTGTTTTCGTATTTTAAGGTTCCGTTTTTATAGAAATTCTGACTTTTACCTTCCAGGCTTCCTTCCTTATAATTTTCTATGGCGGAAAGATTGCCGAGTTCATCGTAGAATTTCCATTGTCCGTTTTTCTCGTCTTTTATCAGTTTACCTTCAGCTACTTTTTTGCGATTAGACGAATAACCAATGTAATCAAAATTTCCTTTGCCATTTTCATCTTGTTTGAGGATCTCGCCTGATTGGTTAAGGTATTTATAATCAACCAACAGCCCATTGGAATACTTAGATTCTAAATACAGCTTTCCTTCATCATCATAGTATTTTACCAAACCTTCTATTTTCCCTTCTTCATTATAATTGTCTTCTTCCTGCAATATTCCGTTTTCATAGGTAAGCCATTTTCCTGCTAGTTTGTCCTCTTTATAATTTCCTTCCTGGGCTAACTTGCCGTTAATGTCATATTTTTTGAACGGGCCTTCCGTCATTCCATTTACATACTTTAAAGTCGTTGAAATTTTGCCGTTCCTATAATAAGTTATATAATCACCGGAGAGCTGCCCCTTTGTAAAATGCTTTTTAACGGCTAAGGTTCCATTGTCATAATACTCATACACAGTATCTGTTACTTCTCCTGAAGTATATTTTGCCACATAATGTTTTAGCTTATCGTCTACAGAATAAAATGAATAATAATTGCCATCCAGCTTGCCATCTTTAAAATAAATTTCACTTTCAAGTCCGCCGGCTTTGGTGTATTCCTTTTGGACTCCTTGCTGGGTTCCGTGGTTGTAGCTGCCCTCTCGTTGCAAAGTGCCGTCCGGGAAAAATACTTTGAAAACCCCGTGAGCTTCTCCATTTAAATAATTGGATTGACTTAAAAGCTTTCCTTGGGGCGTGTAAAAATTCCAAAGCCCTTCTTTTTTACCTTCCTTATTATTTGAACCCTTGGAATGAAGTGCACCATTTTCCTGATAGTATTCAAGGTATCCGATGAAGTTTTTTATTTCAGGGTTATAATGACCTATGCTTGACAGGGTATGAGACTTTGGGTCATAAAAATGCTGTACTTCCTGCTTTTTACCATTAAAATCAATCAATCGGGTTTCCTGTATTTCATTTAAATAGGCAGGCGCCCATTCAACAAAATCATCTATGGCGGACTGGTTCTTTTTTACAAGTTTCTTGTGCTCTTCACTTTGGCTAGATTGCAAAGTGTAATAAGTGAAACCGGGAAATTTATTGTTTTCAATCATAGCCTTAAAGAACGGCACATAAGTTTGCATCCAAAATCCTTTGTCGTCTTTATTATATTCCAGTTGAGTAAATAAGGCATAGCTCTGTTTGACAGCGGCAAGGTTCGTTTTTACAGGCACCTTAAACTCCTTGGATAAGGCAGCATAATTACTGATGATTAAGTCAAGTTCTTCAAAATCGTCCGGTCCCTCCGGGGAAAGGTTGATATTCAACGGTGTTCTTTCATATTTGGAAGATACCATTTCATTTATATGTCTTAGAACAGCTAAAGACCTCTCGGTGTTAGGCTCCAGGATGAGAAATGTATAATAAGAAAGCACTGCCTGGCTTGTTTTTCCTTCTGCGGCCGCAAGCAAACCTAAGTTAATGTGTGTATTTGTATAATAAGGATTTAATAAAGCGGATTTCTTGTACATTTCAAGGGCTTCGGAAATTTTATCCATTGCCCTGAACGCCACTCCTTTGTTATAATATAATAAGTAATATTTCGGGTATTTCTTCAGTCCTTCATCAAGTGTTTTTAAAGCTTCTTCGTTTTTTTTCAAAGCATTTAATGCAACACTCAGGTTATTATAGAAAAGATGTTCGTTGTCAGAGTTATGCGCAAGTCCCTCTTCGCAGACGGAAGCCGCTTTCTCATATTCTTTCAGGTTTATCAAGACTAAAGACTTTTGCAATAGTGCATCCATATAAAGGGTGTCATTGCGGTCTATTTTTTCCAATTCCTCCAGCGATTCTTTAAACTTTTCATCTCCATATAGTTCTATGGATTTTGAATAAATAGCGCTGGAATTGATTGGTTCGGTAATACTTTGCCCAAAACCTATCTGACAAATCAATAATGTAGCCAGGGTAGTTAGATAATGGACTCCTTTGAGAGTCAATTTCTTAAAAAGAAAAATGAAAAGTATTTGTTTAAGCATTGCATGAAGTATTAGTAAAAAATATTTGTTTGCTTGGGAGTTTATTTTGATTAAAACCAAACTTCACCCCATAACAGAACTTGTTTTTTTGACGATAAATCGACGATAGGTTGATCAGGACAAAGGAAATACTAGAAAATTCTATAAGCAACAGAAAAGTAATTTTTTTTACTTAAAAAATGTAGCAGAACTTACTTGTGAGACGGTTTTAAACATAGGACGATCCGTTTAAAATACCTTAAAATATTTATTCAATGAAAATCTATTATGTTTTTCCTCTTATATCAAATAAATTCGAAGCCAATAAAATGATTAGCTTTTGGTTAAAATAAATACCTATTAAACATCTATATGTTATGTGTTATTAAAAGAATCCAAGCGTCTAATGAACTGATTATATAAAAAAGTAAGGAGTTTAAGTAAACTTCCTAAAACCACATATTCAAAATCAATTAACGAATGAACCCGCTATTAAATAAATTCAATACCCCTTTTGAAACTCCACCATTTGAGTCAATTAAGACAGAACATTTTTTGCCAGCTATTCAGGAGGCCATTAAACTAGGAAAAGAAGAGGTGAAAAGGATTGCCTCAAGTAAAGAAGAGCCTGATTTTGAGAATACTGTAGAGGCATTAGAAACAAGTGGAGATCTGGTGGGGTTAATTTCAGGCATTTTTTTTAATCTGAATTCTGCCGAAACAAACGATGAAATACAGAAAATTGCCCGTGATATTTCTCCTTTGTTGTCAGAATACTCTAACGATATTATGTTGGATGAGGCGCTCTTTAGGAGAATAAAGACTGTTTGGGGAGAAAAGGATAAGCTCATTCTTTCACCTGAAGAAAAAACTTTGCTTGAAAAAACATACAAAAGCTTTGTGCGCAATGGCGCCAACCTAAGTGATGACCAAAAGCAAAAATTAAGAGAGATTGACAAAGAATTGTCCCAGCTTTCATTGGTTTTTGGCGAGCATGTACTGAAGGAGACCAATAGCTTTACCATGCAGGTTACTAATCCAAAGGATTTATCCGGCTTGCCTGACCATGTCGTAGAAGCCGCGGCTATGACTGCTAAAGAAACAGGAAAGGAGGGAAGCTGGGTCTTTACCTTACAGTTTCCCAGTTATATTCCTTTTATGACTTATGCTGACAATCGGCAGTTGCGCGAAAAAATGTTCCGCGCTTACGGTTCAAAAGCTTTTAAAGGCGATGAAAATGACAATCAGGAAATTATTTTAAAGAAAGTCCGTCTGCGTCATGAAAGGGCAAATCTCTTGGGATATAAGTCACATGGAGATTTTGTGCTCGAAGAGCGTATGGCCGAGTCACCGGCTAAAGTAATGGATTTTCTGGATAATCTTCTTAGGTATGCCAAGCCTGTAGCTGCAAAAGAAGTAGAGGAACTGACAGCATACGCGAAGTCTATCGGAGGGCCTGCGAAATTGGAGAAATGGGATATTGCTTATTACTCAGAAAAGCTGAAAAAAGAAAAATATGCCATAGATGATGAAATGCTCAAGCCTTATTTTAAACTGGAAAATGTAATTGACGGGGTTTTTCAGGTAGCAGGAAGACTGTATGGTTTGCAGTTTAAGGAGCTGAAAAATGTGCAGGTCTATCATCCTGATGTAAAAGTATATGAAGTGTTGGATGAGCTTAACCAGCACACCGCAGTTTTCTATGCTGATTTTTTCCCCAGACCTGGCAAGAGAAACGGCGCCTGGATGACCTCCTTCCGGGGTCAGCAGAAAGTGGGTAAGAAGGATGTGCGTCCGCATGTTTCTATTGTGTGCAATTTTACCAAGCCAACAAGCTCAAAACCTTCTTTACTTACTTTTAATGAAGTAACCACCCTGTTCCATGAATTTGGCCATGCCTTACATGGTATTCTTGCTGATGGAAAATATGAAAGCCTATCGGGTACCAGCGTTTATTGGGATTTTGTAGAGCTGCCCTCGCAGGTGTTGGAAAATTGGGTATATGAAAAGGAAAGCCTGGATATGTTTGCAAGGCATTATGAAACAGGCGAGACAATTTCTCAGGAACTCATAAAGAAAATAAAGGAAAGCGCCAATTTCATGGAAGCTTATCAGACTGTAAGGCAGGTAGGACTTGCCAGACTGGACATGGGCTGGCATATCGGAAAAGCGCTGGAAGTTAAAGACGTAGGCACTTATGAACAAGAGCTCTTAAAAGAAACAGAGTTAATGACTCCTGTGGAGGGTACCAGTACCAGCGCGTCTTTCTCTCACATTTTCCAGGGCGGATATTCCTCAGGTTATTACAGCTATAAATGGGCCGAAGTGTTGGATGCCGATGCGTTTGAGTTTTTCCAGGAAAATGGAATCTTCAATAAAGACACCGCAGACCTGTTCAAAAAACATGTATTGAGCGCAGGAGGAAGTGAACACCCTATGGAACTTTACAAAAGATTCCGGGGAAAAGAACCTTCTCCGGAAGCCTTGCTAAGAAGAACAGGGATGTTGACGAAATAAGCCAGCGATGACATCCCTCAAAGGGATGTCATCGCTAAAGCTATAACTCGATTAATAAGTCCTGAATTTTCTTATAATAGTCTTTCTGAAATTTGTGAGATTTGATATAGTTTTCTCTTCCTCCGAACCACTCCAAAACCTCTGCTCGTCTTAAGTGAGTTGGTTTTTCGCTAAGGATTGACGCAAAAGAGCTCCATTTATAGTGAATTAAATTTTGGACAATATTGTGATGCACGGCATTAAAGTGTATATAGTAAATTACGGCAGATAGCTGGTCGTCTGATTCAATCTTTTTTCTTTTAAAAGGTCTCATAAATAATGAACCTTTTCTGGATTGCTGTTTATTTATACTTTGAGAGAAGGATATTCCAAATCTTCTAAAAGCCTCACTCACAACTTTGTCAGATTGCAATAAATTGTCTGGCGTTCTTATCAAGAGATGGAAGTGATTAGGTATTAAACAATAGGCATACGTATCCACACAATCTGAAAGATATTGATGGTATTTTTTTAGAAAATAGAAATAATTTCCCTCATTATAAAACATAAGTTCTTTGCCAATAGCGCGATTGTAGACATGATAGTAGCATCCCGGTTCAAGAGGTAAAATGTAGTTTTGAGGCATAAATCGAGAATCAAGGATAGTCAAAATAAAAGCAATTTTAATATATTGTTAGAAATTATCAAGCAATGAAAGAGCGATGACATCCCTCAAAGGGATGTCATCGCTCTTTCATTGCTTCTTCAAAACCCCAGCCATTACAGTGATACAAAGACCCATTAAAGCGATAATGGTAAAAGAAACACGTAGACTTGTTGCGCCAGCAACTAAACCTATTACCGGCGGGCCGATCAAAAAGCCCAGAAATCCAATGGTACTTACTGCTGCTAATGCAACTCCGGGCGACAGTACTTTTGATTTGCCGGCTTCGCCATAAACCAATGGAACAACAGAAGAAACACCAAATCCAACAAGGAAGAAGCCGCAAATTGCGGTTATAAACTGCGGCTGTAATACTGCCAGCATTAAGCCAGATGCTGTTAACAAGCCGCTTAGTTGAATGGTTCTTTTTAACCCATAATGACTTGTAAACCAATCTGCGATAAATCGTCCTGCTGCCATAGTACACATAAAAGCCGTATAGCCGGCACCTATCAGGGCGCCTTCTGCCATCACCACTTTTTTAAAATATATCCCGCTCCAATCGAACATTGCACCTTCACAAATCATCGAACAAAAAGCGATAATCCCAAGGTTGATTAAAGATTTATCGGGTAGGGCGAAAATCGGGCCGCTGCTTTTGTTGGTGTCTTCCTTAATGGTATGGTTTGAGGTAAATAACAGGATGGCAAAAACAAAAAGCATTACAGCGGCAAAGTGGTGAAAGGGAACAATTGAATAGCCGATCATTATAGTGCCGACGGCGGCTCCCGTAAATCCTGCTACACTCCACATGCCATGAAAGGAAGCCATTATCGATCGTTTGTATAAAACTTCTACGCCTATGGCTTGTGTATTTATGGCGATGTTGGACATGTTGCCGGCAAAACCAAAAAACAACAAAGCAATGATCAAGAGAAAAATTGAATTGGCCAGGCCTATCGTTACCAGAGAAATAGCATAACTGACCATGGCAAGCATGGCAATCGTGTGACTTCCCTTCTTTGCCACCAGCCATCCCGACAAAGGAAGTGAAATCATTAATCCGATAGGAATGGCGAATAGAACTAGTCCAAGTTCGGTTTCTGACAATCCTAGTTTTTGCTGAATAGTAGGTATCCTGGAAGCCCAGCTGGAGAAACATATTCCCTGTAAAAAAAACAAAGCGCCTACCGCTATTCTGTGTGAAGATCTTTTTTTGTTGTGATAAATTAGCTGCATTTCTCTACTATTTTCTATCCTGCCTGTGAAGGGTTATTCTTCTATTCACTTATTTGTTGCATAAAAGTTCTAAAGGGTGATAGGAGGCAAATTAACGGAAAGGATTTTTCAATAGTAAACGTTTAAGAAAACTCTTCCAACCAGGAGTATAATTAGCCGTAATATTTATTAAAATAATATCAGTTATGAAAAGGATATTTAGTTTTTTAGTGCTGATCTTTTCTTCCCTTTTTATAGGATGTAATTATCAATTGAGCAAAAGAGGAAATGTTGCCACAGGTGAATCTGGCGGACAAACGACAACGGAACTGGATACCCTTGATCGCATCAATAGTTCAGATCCTGATGGAATTACAGGTAATTCATCTACTTATGGAACAGGCACAGGGGTGAGTGGTCAAACACCGGCAGGAATAGGAAAGGGAACAGGAAACACCGGAAGGTCGGGAGTAGGCATTAAAAAAGATGTAGAATAACTTAAAAAATGCCTGTCCCGCAAATAATCTGGGGACAGACATTTCAAATCTTCATATCAGGATTTTTAAAGATCCCGAAATAAATTCGGGAAGACGCTCAAGTGATTCGGCTTCAGAATTAATTTCCTCTCATTGAAAATTTAAAATTCAACACTTAAAATTTCTTTCATTATCACTTCAACACATATTCACATGAGCTAATGAAATGATCCTATTGTACATTTTTAAAGAAAGTAGGACTGCTTCCATATAATGGCGTTTTGCCGTCCCATTTTTCAATAAACTGCTGTTGAATCAACAAAGGCGTTAAAGATTGTTGTCTTAATATATTGGCCTTAGCTTCCGCTTCTGCCTGAACGATCAACTTTCTTGCATTTGCTTCCGCCACTTTTAATTCGTTTTCAACTTGCATGGCTTCTTGTACTGCCCGGTTTTTCGCGTTAATCGCCTGGGTTATTACCTCAGGATACTCAATTCCTGAAGTCAATTGTTCCATGTTGAATCCTTCTTTGGTCAATTCCTGCAAAAGAAAATTTTGAACTGACGTTTCAAAAGCCTGCCTTTTTGAAATAATTGAATCCGTGGTGTAATTGTTAAACTGAATTCTGAAAGCATCCTTCACATAATTGAAAATGGTGGTTCCTATAATTTCGCTCAGTTCCTTCCTATACTTCTTGAATATTTCCGGGCTTTGTCCTTCAATAACCCTGAAGGAAATTGTAGGATCGACAACAAACACAGAACCATCTTTGGCATTTACGGTAAACGCAGGATAGTCAACAGTTTGAACATAGGTAGGGATCTCAAAAACTATCTCTGTCAACGGATTGTACCAAACCCGACCGGTAACCAACACTACATCCTGTACTCCCTTTTCTGATCCATATTGTTTTACCAAAATACCTTCATGTCCTGCATCTATCCGCGTACATGAGGAGGCAAAAAACAAAACGGCAACTATAATGACTACAGTTGTTACAATTAACTTAGTTCTCATTTCTAATGGTTTATGATTTTATTGATGTATTTGAATACTAAAGGATAAACAAACAGCAAGGGAATCAGCAAGACGCCCATGATGACTTTTGAATCACTTGGAGCCCTCAACATTTGAAAAATAAAACTGACGTGTACAAAAGCAAGAAGAGCTAAAACAGTAATAATTATGGCTGATCTAAAATTCATTGGCTTTTCTAATTGGACCTCAAGTAAGCAATAATTTTCAACTTTTACTAAAGTTGAAGAAGAGATAATTATTGTTTGGGAAGATAAAAACCCTTGTAAAGGTTCGGATTTTTTTTAACTACCTGGGCTTGAAGGAAGGGGAGGTCGACCTTCGTATTTATAAAATCGGAATTAATAATTTGAAGGAATTACATTTTTATAACTACTCACCACTCTCTAAATCTCCCTCCTTGAAGGAAGGAGGGAGACTTTGCAATCTACAATGTCATTATAATGGCTATTTTTCTCCTTTTTATTATTTCTTAAACCTATTCCAAGTATCCATTCCCCTCCTTTTTCAAGGAGGGGTGCCGGTACGGCGGGGTGGTAAATACCTGAGTAGTTACACATTTTTATAGAAATTTTATTACGACTTCGGGAAATCCTTTTTCTATGAACATTTGAATCCTTCGTATTCTCTATCGGACAATAGATGCTTTAATTAAAATCCCTTTCTTTCCATAATATTGTCTTTATTTGCACCAGAATTAAACTGAGATGGCAAAAGCAGTACAACAAGATTTTAAGATGGTAGCAAAAACAATCTTCGGATTGGAAGATTTGCTTGTTGATGAGCTTGAAAAATTAGGAGCCAAAGATATTGAAAAACATAACCGTGCCGTAAGTTTCACAGGCGATCTGGGGTTTATGTACAAGGCTAATTTGTGTTTGAGAACAGCTTTGAGGGTGTTAAAACCTATAAAGTCATTTCAGGTATTAAATGAGACCCAGCTATATAATGAAATAAAAAAGACGGACTGGAGTGAATACCTCGGTCCAAAGGATACCTTAGCAATTGATTGCGTACTCAGCTCCGATCTTTTTAACCATTCCCAATATTTATCACAGAAAGCAAAAGATGCCATAGTAGATCAATTCAGGGAAAAATTCGGGGAGCGTCCTTCCGTAGACCTTGATCTGCCTACCGTTCGGATAAATCTTCATATTTCCAAGGAAACCTGTACTGTTTCTTTGGATAGCTCCGGAGAGTCTTTGCATAAAAGAGGTTACCGTGATAAAACAAATCTTGCCCCTATAAATGAAGTACTTGCTGCCGGTCTGGTTTTATTAAGTGGCTGGGATAAAATTTCTCCATTTGTAGATCCGATGTGTGGTTCAGCCACTATTCTTATTGAAGCAGCGCTAATTGCCTGTAATATTCCTCCCGGGTATTTTAAGGAAGAATTTGGGTTTCAAAGATGGAAGGATTATGATGAAGGACTATGGGATTTGATCTACAAATCCACGATGAAGAAAATAGAGGATAGTCCGGTTGAATTAGTAGGTGTTGAAATTTCAAGAAATGTGGCAAAAAAAGCCAAAGAAAATATTAAACTTGCCCGGGTAGATCACTTGATAACCATCCATAATAGCGCTTTCCAGGATTTTGAACCTCCTGTCGGTCCGGGTACATTGGTAATGAATCCGCCTTACGGAGAAAGAATGCATTTGGATGAGGACATTAATGGCCTATACAAAAGTATCGGTGATACCTTAAAAAAGAAATACGGAGGATACAAGGCCTGGATCATCAGTTCAAATATGGAAGCATTTAAGCATGTAGGGCTTCGTCCGACAAGAAAAATCCCTGTTTTCAATGGACAGTTGGAGTGTCGTTTTATGTGTTACAATATGTACCAAGGCACCAAAAAGATTCATAAGTTGAAAGATACCGGATCGGAGCTTTAGGCTTTGAGATCTATAAAATAGAAAGAAATTCCCATCACTTTCTTTTAACCCTATTATACCAGCATCCCTTTTTACAAGAAGAGAATGGACAGCTTATTCCCCGACTTTCCATTTTTTAGTCTTTCTTCTTTTATAATTATCTGGTAAAAAGGAAGGAAGGTTTTATGAGCTAAAGCGTCGCATTATGTTTTGAAACCATTCTGACCTCAAGGCGTAATTGTGATAGCATATAGTCATAATCCTAAATTCTTAACCATATGAAAACTATAAACCTATTTAAAACCACCTTTCTTTTTATTTTTTTAACCCTCGCTATTCCATTTACATCAGACGCTTTTGTTGAAAAAACAGACCCAGCGACAGAAGCTGCAAATAAAGCAGCCGTGCAAAAGTTGGAAAACCGACTTAATGAAATAAAAGCCATGGATCATAAAAGCTTATCCAAAAGCGAAAGAAAGGCGCTGAGGAAAGAAGTTAGAGAGATCAAAAGGGAAGTAAAAGCAATAAGTGGAGGTATTTATATTTCTGTCGGCGCTTTAATATTGATTATTCTATTGTTGATCCTGTTATTGTAAAGGAATTGTAAGAGGACGTCCAGAAAGTCTTCCCGAATTTATTTATGGATATTTAAGTCATTTATTAATAGATGATTAAGTTACTGAAGTAAATTCAACAAGACGGGAAAGCATACTTTTTGGACAGCTTCATTTTATAAGAAACTACAGGACATTAATGCTTTTAAAACATCTCA